>NZ_JROX01000113.1:0-30142 GCF_000800955.1 Kocuria sp. ZOR0020 | reverse complement strand
GGACCACCACCGCGCCGTGGCCGCCTGCGCTGAAGGCCCGTCCTACCTGCAGGTTGCGGTACTGGTGGACGACGACGGTCGGACCGCCTCCGTGGGCCAGGACGGTTCTGTTGTGGCGGGGGATGCCGTGGAGGAGTTGGCGGCCACGGTTCACCGCATGACCGGGCAGAGCCTGGAGCCACTGCACCCACATCTGCGCCGCGCCCTGGTGGTTCATCTGGACGCCCCGGACCTGCCGGTACTGGCTGCAGCCTCTTCGGTGACGTTCTCGGCGATCTCTCGGGATGGATGGTCCGTGGTGGTCACTGATGACGAATCCGGCTGGTGGGCGCTGCGCACCGGACTGGCCGAGCCCGCCGTCGCGTTGTCCTCGGACGGTGCTGCCAGGTCCCTGGAAGTGCTGCTGGGGGACCAGGACCCTGCCGGGTACACGGACAAGGACCAGGCAGATGCCGTGTGCGGTCTGTCCTGGGGTCCCCAATGGACGGCAGTCTCCGTTGCGGAGGATTCCAGCGCTGCGGCTGAACTGACCCGGGAAGTGGTGGGAATCTGCGCCTCACGCACCAGCCAGGTCCAGATCGAATCCGTGGCCTCGGTTTTTGATCTGGATCCAACGGACACCAAACGCCTGGCCAACTACGTCCACGGGGCCTCCAGCCCGCTGGTCCTGGAATCCGTGCTGCAGTTGCTGGAGTTGCCCGTGATCGCCGCCAAGGTGGTGGAGGGCGCCAAATCCTTGGAGGAACTCGACGATGCTGCCAGGTATGAGCCGTCGTCCCTGCCGGAGGCCTGGATCCAGTCCCTGACGCAGGAGCCCACCGCGCACGGCCTGGGAGCTTCGGTGCACCGCACCGTGCTGCGCCGTCCAGAACTGTTGTTGGCGGTGGCGGGAATGCAGGTGGCGGCTGGTACCGGGCTGGCTGCTCTGGCTCGCCGGGCGGGACAAGCGGCTCCTGCCCTGGGCGCACTGTCCGCTTTGGCCTTTGCCGATGCTGCCGGCACCACTGCGCTGTACTCGGTGGCTCGCAAGCGCAAATCCCAGAAGCCGGACGCGGTCTGAGGAAGTGGGCCACCAACCACCTGCCATGTCCCCAACTGCAGCAGAGCCCCAGACCTTTCTCCAACGCTTCACCACCCAGGGCGGGCTGGTGGCCGTCCTGGGAGATCCCACGGCTCCGGACTGGGAGAGAGCCTCACCGGGCAGAACGGGTTTCCGTCGTGATCTGATCGGTGCCCTGGCCCTGACCCTGGTTGGCTTCGTGGGGCTGGCTCTGACAGAGAGCTACGCGGGGGTGCTGGAGGATCGGCCTCGGTGGTGGGGATACGCCGCCATTGCAGTCATCACCCTGCCCTTGATCTGGAGGCGGAGCCATCCCATCGCTGCCCTGTCCGTGGGCACCGTGGCCTACATCGCGGGGGCCTACGCCAACGGCCAGGTCGCGGCTCTGCAAACCACCTTGGTGGCGTTCTTCGCCTACGTGTACGCCGCCGTGGCGTGGGGCAAGTCGCGGCAGGTGGTGGCGGTCGCCGTCGTGATGCTGGGGATCGTGATCGGCGTGTGGCTGCTGATCGATTTGACCATCTCCTCCAGCTACCGGGATCTGGTGGCAGAACTTGGCAGCGCTGACGGACCGTTCGATCCGCTGACCGGGTTCACGCTGTATTACATCCTGGTCAACGTTGCATTCTTCGGCGGAGCAGTCTATGCAGGCCGTGCATCCTGGCGGGCGGCGCTGCGCAGGCACCGCAATCAGGAACAGGCACAAACCATCGAGCGCCAGGCCCAAGAACTTGCCCGCCGGGCGGTGGTGGATGAACGCCTGCGGATCGCACGTGAACTTCACGACGTCATCGCCCACCACGTCTCTGCCATCGGCATTCGAGCCGGTGCCGCTCGCATGGTGTTGGACACCGACCCTCAAGCGGCCCAGACTGCGCTGAAAACCGTGGAAGGATCCAGCCGCCAGGCCGTGGCCGAGACTCGTCAATTGCTGGGGGTGCTGCGAGACGACCACAGCGGGGCCACCGAGTTCCTGGGGCGCGGAATCAACGACCTCGAGGAACTCGTGCGTGAACACGCCCACCTCGGCCTGGCCGTGACACTTTCCACCGCGGTGGCCGACGACGTCGATCTGGACCGTCTCCCACCGGCGCTCGGAGCGTCCATGTACCGATGCGTCCAAGAATCCCTGTCCAACGTCCTGCGTCATTCGACCGCACGCCGGGTTTCCGTCACCCTGCGATCCCTTGGTGAGCAACACTCGCAGGCACTGGAAATCGAGGTCCTGGACGCAGGCCGGCCCCGACCCAGCGGCAGCGGAAGTGGCTATGGTCTGGTTGGTCTGCGCGAACGGGCCCAATTGCACGGTGGCAGCTGTGAATCCGGTCCGCGGACCCCGGGCCCTGGATGGCGAGTACGATTCACTTTCCCCGTCTCGGCCCAAGCAGGCCCTGATGAATCTCCGAGGCCATTCGGAGCAGGTTCGACCGTTCCAATGAAATGCTTGTGACCGGTGATCTCCGTGCTGCTGGTGGATGACCACGCCCTGATCCGCTCGGGGTTCTCCATGGTGTTGTCATCGGCCCCGGACATCCGCGTGGCCGGTGAAGCGGCCAATGGCCGGCAGGCTGTTGACTGGATGGCAGAACACCATGCGGACGTGGTGTTGATGGATGTTCAGATGCCCGTGATGGACGGCATCGAGGCCACCCGCAACATTGTTGCGGCCGGTGGGTCAAAGGTGATCATCCTGACCACCTTTGGCCGTGAGGACTACCTGTTTGCGGCCTTGGGTGCCGGTGCCAGCGGGTTTCTCCTCAAGAATGCGGACCCTGATGACCTCATTGACGCTGTGCGCGCCGTTGCTGGTGGGCACGCGCTCTTGGCACCGGAGGTCACGCTGGCAGTCATCCGCCACCTCAACGGGACGGCAGACCTCCGTGGTGAGGATCAGGGAGCAGCCACGGATCAACCGGCGGCTGGTTCACGTTCTGCGTCGCAGCACGCGGTGCAGGCTCAAGGGGGTGTGCCGAGTACCATCCCCGATGACAGCGCGCTGGCTTCCTTGACCCAGCGAGAACACCAGGTCCTGCAGTTGATGGCCCAAGGCATGTCCAATGCAGAGATCGCTCAAGACCTGTACCTGGGCGCGGCCACGATCAAGACCCACGTGTCCAACATCTTGGCCAAGACCGGAAGCCGCGACCGCGTCCAAGCGGTGGTCTTCGCGTACCGAACGGGGCTCCACCTGACCTGAGTCCGGGGGAGAACTCCACCTCGCGGGGGAGAAAGCCAGTGGTTCAAAGCTTCTGACTGACAGTATTTCCCCCTGTCGGCCGATCCTCTCCACGGTGGAGATCCATAGGCTGGAAGCAGCCAACAACAGGAGGATTCGGTGGAAGAACCCAGACCAGACGGGATTCGTCGTCGTGGATCGGTGACGTATGCGCCCAGTGCGCAGGGCACACAACTGGAAGTTCGAGGACTGACACGAACCTTTGGTGACACAACGGTGGTGGACAACATCTCGTTCTCGGTCGAGCCGGGGCAGATGACCGGTTTCATCGGAGCCAACGGGGCCGGAAAGACCACCACCATGCGCATGATGATGGGCGTGCTGAAGGTGACCTCCGGTGAGGTGCTGTGGAACGGTCGGCCGATCACCAGAACAGACCGAGCCGCCTGTGGCTACATGCCGGAGGAGCGGGGGCTCTACCCCAAACAGAGCATCCTGGACCAGCTCGGTTACCTGGGGCAGCTACGCGGGCTGACCCGTGCGGAGGCGTTGGCTGAAGCACAGCGTCTGCTGGAACGCTTCAGTTTGGGGCACCGGAAGAAGGACAAGCTGGAAACGCTGTCCCTGGGCAATCAACAGCGTGTTCAAGTGGCTGCGGCTCTCCTTCACCAACCCTCGGCACTGGTCCTGGATGAGCCATTCTCCGGGCTGGATCCCACAGCCGTGGACTCCATGGTGGAGCTATTGGAGGAACACATGGCCCGCGGTGTCCCCGTCTTGTTCTCCTCCCACCAACTGGACCTGGTGCATCGACTGTGCGATTCCATGGTCATCCTGGACGGCGGCAAGGTCCTGGCCTCCGGGACAGCCGATGAGCTGCGGGATTCCCGGCCCCTACGCCATCGACTCCGGTGCGCCCGGGACGTTGGCTGGGTCAGGGGGATGCCCGGGGTCACGGTCGAAGACGTTGACGGATGCCAAGCCACCGTGGCCCTGGCCGATGACGACGCCCGCCATGCGCTTCTGCAGAGGGCATTGGACAGCGGCCTGCGCGAATTCACCGATCTGAAACCGACCCTGTCCGAAATCTACCGTGAGGTGACCCGATGACTTCCTCCATCGACCAACAGCACCAGGACAGCCAGACATCAGTGAGCCGTCCCTGGCTGATCGTGATGCTGCGCGAGATCACGGTCAAGGTGCGGGACAAGGCGTTCATCTTCTCCACCATCACCACCTTGGTGTTGATCGTGGGCCTGATGGGCTTCAGTGCCTTCCTGTGGGACCGGTCCTCGGACTACACCGTGGCCACGGACAGCCAGGCCGGTGGCCAGGTGGTCCAGATTGCTGATTCCATGCTCTCCGACGGCGATTCCATGACGGCCGAGCAACTCTCCCGAGATCAGGCCCGTGACCTTGTTGCCGACGGTGATGCGGACGCGGCCGTCTACCAGGAGGACGGCCAGTGGGTGATTCTGGTTGACACGGAACTCGGCGGAACCCTCAACAGCACGTTGAGTTCCGCCATCGCCGAGTTCAGCATGGCCACCAACGCCGAACGGGCCGGTGTGGGCATGGAAGAACTGCGCGCCGGGTCCGAACACCGGGTGGAATACCTCACCGGTGGGGAAGACCGCGGCTTGACCACCTACATTCTCCGGCTCGTCTTTGCCATGTTGTTCTACATGTCCGCACTGGTCTTCGGTCTGGCCATTGCCAATTCGGTGTTGGAGGAAAAGCAGAACCGGGTGGTGGAGATCCTGGCCACGGCCATTCCCATCAGAGAACTGCTCTACGGCAAGGTCCTGGGCAACTGTGTCCTGGTCTTTGCCCAGATCGGCCTGTACGCAGGGGTTGGACTGGCCGCTGCCAACGTCACCGGAGTCGCTGCCGACCTCGGTTGGGCCTTTGAGGCAGCTGGTTGGTTCATCGTGTTCTTCGTCTTCGGCTTTGCCGCCCAAGCCACCATTTGGGCCGTCCTGGGGTCACTGGCCTCACGGACCGAGGACCTGCAGTCCAACACCACGGTCATCAGCATGGTGCTGGTGGCGGGCATGTTCGCCGGAATCATGGCACAGGGTCCGTGGCTGGCCGTGGCCTCCTACGTCCCCATCATTTCCTCCATCGCCATGCCGGTCAGGCTGCTGGAGGGACAGGCTCAGGTGTGGGAACCGTTTGTGGCCCTGGCACTGTGCCTGGCCTTCGGATGGTTCATGCTCCGGCTGGGGGAGAAGGTCTACCAGCGGGCCGTGTTCCAAGGCGGCCGCTCCCTGAAGTGGCGTGAGGCGCTGAAGATCGAGCAGTGATCTCACCGACATCGGCTACCCGGTCCCTGCATGAGATGGACATCTCTGGCACAATGGCCGGGTACTCGATGCGCGCGGACCCTCTCTCCGCGCGAATTTCGTGTCCACAGGGAGCACTGACAATCGGCCCGCCCCACGGGAGCGAGACCAGTGAACCCGACACATTCCAAGAACCAGGAGAGATTGCACCAGTGGCAGTCAAGATTCGTTTGAAGCGCATGGGCAAGATGCGCGATCCCCGTTACCGCGTCGTCGTCGTCGATTCCCGCAAGAAGCGTGACGGTCGTGTGATCGAGGAAGTTGGTGTTTACCAGCCCACCGAGAACCCGTCCTACATCAGCGTGGTTTCTGACCGCGTGCAGTACTGGCTCGGTGTGGGTGCGCAGCCTTCTGAGGCTGTTGCCGCCATCCTGAAGATCACCGGTGACTGGCAGAAGTTCAAGGGTGAAGCAGGTGCCGAGGGCACGCTGAAGTCCCCGGATGCCAAGGCTGACTTCGTGGCACCGGACAAGGGCTCGGTCATCATTCCCGAGGCCATCACACCCAAGGCCGATGAAGCCGCGGAGCCCACGGAGGACGCCGTTGAGGCTGACGCCGAGGCCACCGAGGCTGCAGCTGAAGAGTCGGCTGAGGCGGAGAAGGCTGAGTGATCATGCTCGCTGAGGCGTTGGAGCACCTGGTCCGCGGCATCGTTGACAATCCTGACGACGTTGACGTGCGGGCCAAGAACGGCCGCCGGGGTGAAACCCTGGAAGTTCGTGTCCACCCCGATGACCTGGGCCGAGTGATCGGACGCCAGGGGCGCACCGCCAAGTCCTTGCGCACCGTTGTGACCGCTCTGGCGGAGAACGACTCCGTGCGCGTGGATGTCATCGACACCGACCGCCGACGCTGACGCGAGTCACCTAAACTCATCTCACATGAACCGTGGCCCCGTACCCGCCCAGGGTGCGGGGCCACGGTCATCGGATCCATCCATCAAGGAGTTCGGAAGCGCCCATGAAGGTCAAAGTTGCGCGGATTGGCAAACCCCACGGTATCCGGGGGGAGGTCACGGTCCAGCTGTTCACAGACGAGCCGGACCTTCGTTTCGCCCCAGGTGCTCGCCTGTCCGTGGAGCCTTCCACCGATGCTGCAGCCGCGATCGTGCGCGGCGGTGAAGTGGAGGTCAGCAAGTCCCGCTGGAACAAGAACATTCTGGTGGTGGGTTTTGTGCAGGTCACCGACCGCAATGCTGCTGAGGCCTTGCGCGGCAGCGAGTTGTTCGTGGACGGAGATTCCAACGACGACGACGCCGATGACGCCTGGTACGAACACGAACTTCTGGAGATGGACGTTGTGGTGGATGACCCACAGCGACGCCGTATCGGCACGGTGACGGGTCTGCGCACTCTGCCGCATCAAGACCTTCTGCAGGTCACACTGGATGCCGATGACCGCGAAATCGACGTTCCATTCGTCCAGGAGATCGTGGCGGAGATCGATGAAGAGACCAACACCGTTGTGCTGACCCCACCACCAGGGTTGTTGGAACTGGGCGCCGAGGACCCCACGGGCGAGGCGGCAGATGCCCCAGAGGACACCCGCTGATGCGTATTGACGTTCTGAGCATCTTTCCGGAGTACCTGGCTGCGCTGGATCTTTCCCTGATCGGCAAAGCACGCCGTGACGGTCTGTTGCAGGTCAACGTGGGGGATCTGCGGGACTACACCGCCGACCGCCACCGGACGGTGGATGACACCCCCTACGGTGGGGGTGCCGGCATGGTCATGAAGCCGGAACCGTGGGCATTGGCACTGGAAGACGTGATGAGCCAGGCTTCAGCCGGTGATTCGGACGGTGATCCGGCCATTGGTGCCCGGCGGCCCGTTCTGGTGGTGCCTTCCCCCGCCGGGCAGGTCTTCACCCAAGCGGTGGCTCAGGAGCTCTCCGAACGCGACCACCTGGTCTTTGCCTGCGGACGTTACGAGGGCATTGACGAGCGGGTGATCGAGTGGGCCCAGGACTCCTTTGAGGTCCGCCCGATGTCCCTGGGTGATTACGTGCTCAACGGGGGAGAGGTGGCCGTTCTGGCCATGGTGGAGGCCATCGGCCGTTTGGTGCCCGGGGTGATCGGCAACCCGGAGTCCCTGGTGGAGGAGTCCCACTCGGATGGGCTGCTGGAATACCCCGTCTACACCAAACCGGCGACCTGGCGGGAGCAGGGCATCCCTGACGTCCTGCTCTCCGGACACCATGGGCAGATCGCGCGCTGGCGGCGGGACCAACAACTGCGCCGCACCTCAGCCAGGCGTCCGGACCTCCTTGAGCAACTGCATTCCGGTGCCTTGGACAAAAAGGACCTGGCCACCTTGGCTGAGCTCGGGTGGACTGTTGAGGGAGACCGTTTGGTGTGGGACGCCACCCCGGCGTCGTCGTCGTGACGGTCTGACTGTGGCATAATGGTGCGCTGCGTGTGTGCTGGGCACGCCCTCGCCGCAGGGGGAAGAGCGACCACACAGCACACACCCCGTGAGGATTCCCCTGAATTCCGCGGGTGACTGACTTTTGCGGCACACCAACCACAACGCGCCGGCTCACGGTGGCAGTCGTTTGGGGTGCCGTATGACCCACGTGAACGGCCTGCGGCGTTCACCAGGAGAAACTGTGATGACCAACATCATTGACCAGCTCGACGCCACGTCGCTGCGCACCGATGTCCCCGACTTCCGCCCCGGCGACACCCTCAACGTTCACGTGAACATTGTTGAAGGCAACCGCTCCCGTGTGCAGGTCTTCAAGGGCTTTGTCCTGGGCCGCCAGGGTGACGGCGTCCGTGAGACCTTCACCGTTCGCAAGGTTTCTTTCGGCGTGGGCGTGGAGCGTACCTTCCCGGTGCACTCCCCGGTGATCGACAAGATCGAGGTGCTCACCCGCGGTGACGTCCGCCGCGCCAAGCTGTACTACATGCGCGATCGTCACGGCAAGGCTGCTCGTATCCGCGAGAAGCGCGGTAACGAGGGCAAGTGATCCACTGGGGCCCACACACCGTGTGACCCCGGATCACCCCAGCTGTGCCTGAGCACATGAGCAACAAGAACCCGGTGGCAGATTCCTCTGCCACCGGGTTCTTCTCCTCTGCCCGCCAGTCCCGGCAAGCCACAGGGAAGGCCCGGGAGTCCGAGGGCAATCAAGGCACTGGCTCTGAGGACCTCCCTGAGACCGGGTGGCGCCGATGGACCCACGGGTGGCGACTGATAGCCGTGGCCGTGGCGCTGGCCATGGTGGTGGTCCTGGTGATCCGCGCCTGGGTGGTGGACGTGTACTACGTGGGTTCCAGTTCCATGGAACCCACAGTGGTGCCCGGGGATCGTGTGCTGGTGACCAAATGGGTGGACACGGACCAGCTGGAACGCGGCCAGTTGGTGGTTTTTGATGGCCGTGGCTCCTTTGCACCCCTTGACGACGACCCCCCAGCGGTGCAGGCACTACAGCAACTCGGTGCGTGGCTGGGCGTCCGCCCCAACCAGGACACCTTTGTCAAACGGGTGATCGGCGTCCCCGGGGACACCGTGGCCTGCTGCGACGACGACGGCCGCCTGAAGGTCAACGGCCAGCCCCTGGATGAGCCGTACCTCTTTGCCGGCGACGCCCCCAGTGACACCGAGTTCGAGGTGATGGTTCCGGCCGGTCGACTCTGGTTGCTGGGAGATCACCGTTCCGTTTCTGTGGATTCCCGTTCCCTGCTGGGTGCCCCCGGTGGCGGGCTGGTCAGGGCCGATAGAGTGATCGGCGAACCCGTGACCGTTGTGTGGCCCACGGGCCGGGCGGACCTGGAGTAAATTTTTCACAGTGATGCAGTCGTGTCCGGCCCTGATGCCACGCGACTCTCCCCGTCACCGCACAGCCACCGCGGCTGCCTTTGCCCTCCGGAAGGAAATCCATGAGCCAGAGCACCACCCCCGAGCCGGGACCCAACTCGCGCGCTGCTGCCGAGGCTGACACCGCGGGCAATGCCAAGGGCTCAAAGGCCAAGAAGGACTCCTCCGGCGGGCTGCTCAAGGAAATCCTGATCACCGTGCTGGTGGTCCTGCTCATTTCCTTCCTGGTCAAGACCTTTCTGTTCCGGATCTTCTTCATCCCGTCCGGCTCCATGGAAAACACCCTGCAGTTGGATGACAAGATCGGGGTGAACGTGGCCCATTCCTGGTACGGGGAACTGGAACGTGGGGACGTGGCGGTGTTTGAAGACACCCAAGGGTGGATGGGGCCTGCCAACTCGACCAGCAACCCCGTGCGTCAGGCCATGGAGTTCGTGGGACTGGCACCGGATCGCAGCACCAACTACTTGATCAAGCGTGTGATCGGTGTGGGTGGGGACGCCGTGACCTGCTGCGATGCTGATGGCAAGGTCACCGTCAACGGCGTGGCACTGGATGAGCCCTACCTCTTTGAGGGAGATGACCCGTCAACCATTCCCTTTGAGGTCACGGTGCCGGAGGGCAGCTACTTCATGCTGGGGGACCACCGTTCAGCCTCCGGCGATTCCCGCTATCACATTGAGCAGGGCACCGCCTTTGTCAGTGAAGAGGACATTGTGGGCAAGGCCACGGGCATCATGTGGCCTATCGACCGTTGGCAGGGCATCTCCAGCCAGGAAGACACCTTCTCCCGCGTGAATGACGGCTCCGGTGAGGACACCGGGGACGGGCAATGACACCGTGGAACGCTGATTCGCGGACCGCAGCAGGCTCTGGCGAATCACAGGGCACCGGGTCTTCGACCTCTGAGACCTGGGTTGCCGAGCGGTGGGAGGACCTGGGAGAAGCTCCTGCCACCCGCGAGGACGGCGTCCCCATGTACCGTCGTCGTTCCGGGCGGCGGGCCCGGGATGCCAATCCGCCCACCCGGCCACGGGGTCGCGTGGTCACCGTCCTGCGTGAACTGGCCGTGGTGGTGGTCTGGGCGTTGCTGATCGCTTTCGTGGCCAAACACGTTCTGGTCCGGGGATTCCTGATTCCTTCCGATGCCATGGCACCCACGTTGGTGTCCGGGGACCGGGTGTTCGTCAACGTCTTGGACACCACGTTGCGCCCTGCGGAGCGCGGGGACGTGATCGTGTTCAAGGACAGCCAGGGGTGGTTGCCGCCGGCCGATGAACCGGAGACCGTGTTGGACTGGATCCGGGATGGCATGGCGTTTCTGGGCGTGACCGTGGACGACTCGGACAACCACGTGGTCAAACGCGTGATCGGCGTGGGTGGTGACCGCGTGAGGTGCTGCGATTCCCAAGGGCGCCTGGTGATCAATGACGTCCCAGTGGATGAAACCACCGCCTACCTGCCCGCCGGTGACGTGGCCTTGGACACACCGTTTGACGTGATCGTTCCGGACAATCACTACTTTGTCCTGGGGGACCGCCGCACCGCCTCAGAGGACTCACGCTTCTACCTGCCGGAGAACCGTGCCTTCGTCAGCCAGAACGACGTCGTCGGCACTGCGTTCGTGGTCACCTGGCCGCTGGGCCGCACCGGTGCGGTGACGGACTGGAGTGAGGTTTTTGACCGTGTCCCGGACCCGCCGGCTTCCCACAGGATGAACCGGTGGCAGTGACTCCAGCACCCACGCTCGATCTGGAGCATGAGCTGATGGTGGCGGGCCGGGCAGGCCAAGGAGCCCGGCCAGTGCTGATAGGCGGCATGGATGAGGTGGGGCGTGGTGCCCTGGCCGGTCCCGCGACGGTGGGAGTGGCCGTGGTGGATGCCTCCACAGGGCCTGTGCCGGGCCGATTGAGGGACTCCAAATTGCTCAGACCGGCGGTGCGGGACGCGTTGGTGCCTGAGATCGAGGCATGGGTTGTGGAGGCACAGACCGGATCCTCCACCCCGGAGGAAATTGACGCCCTGGGGATCGTGGGAGCTCTTCGGCTGGCCGGGCGCCGCGCAGTGGCCGCCCTGGAGCCTGCGCACCTTCCGGACCTGATTCTGCTGGATGGTGTGCATGACTGGCTCACGGAACCGGCTGCAGATCTGTTTGCCCCACTCTCACCGGTTGATGCCGCACCCATCTGGACTTCCCCGGTGCGCACGGTGGTCAAAGGTGACATGCGGTGCGCCAGCATTGCGGCTGCCTCCGTGGTGGCCAAAGTGCACCGAGACCGGGTGATGGAGGACCTCCATCAACAGTTCCCTGCCTACGGTTGGCTGGGCAACAAAGGCTATGGAGCCGCGGCCCACCGTGCTGCCCTGATGGATCACGGTGTCACAGTCCACCACCGCCGGTCCTGGAAACTGGGGGTCTGAGCCGGCCTGGGCTGGATCCTTTGCGCCCGGCTGATGTGAATCTTCTGCAACCATCGGGGCTGAATCCACAGATCAGACGGACGGGTGGTGGTCAGCTGTGGTCACGCTGCACCCTGAGCAGACCAGGAGCCTAGGTGAGCTCAGGGTCAGTCATTGCGGGGTGCTGCCGAAACTTCCGCGGAATTGCGTGGGAGCACCCCGTGGAGACCAATCTGAATGCCAGGCAGTCCCTGGGGCGTGTGGGGGAAGAGATTGCCGTTGAGTATTTACAAGCACGCGGCGCTGAAATCCTGGCCCGTAACTGGCGTGCCCAGAAATCCCACCACGGTGTGACCGGGGAACTGGACGTGGTCTTGCGCCTGGGCCCCGTGGTGGTGGGCGTGGAGGTCAAAACCCGCTCAGGGGTTGGTTACGGCCACCCGCTGGAGTCCATCACGCCCGCCAAGCTGCGCCGCCTGCACTTGTTGTTGGCTGCGTGGGCATCGGAGAACGGTCACCATGCAAGGCCCCGGAGGATTGATGCCGTGGCCGTGATGATCCTCAAGCGTCCCGGGGACCCCACCGCTGTCAGTGTGGAACACCGGCCGGGATTGACCTGAGCCCAGTGCTCGCGACTCCACAGGTGAAGGTTCTGCTCAGTTGCTCTGGGGTCGCTGTCCACCGATGGCATCCAGGCCCACCGCAGGTGCAGGGATGTACCCATTCTGATCTCAGTGCACTCACCTGGAGAGCACCGGATGGAAGTCCGTGAGAGAGCAGATGAGGCAGGTGCGCGATGGCAGGGCAACGTTTTGCCAGAGCATTGTCCGTGGCGTTGATCGGGTTGCAAGGCACAGTGGTTGAGGTGGAAACGGACATCGGGTCCCAACTGCCCAGTTTCAACGTGCTGGGCCTGCCGGACCTGTCCGTGAAGGAAGCCAAGGACCGGGTGCGTTCAGCCGCCCGAAATTCCGGGACGCCACTGAGCCCACGGCAAATCACCGTGAATCTGACTCCGGCGACTCTGCCCAAAAAGGGATCCCACTTCGATCTGGCCATCGCCGCCTCTGTTCTGCAAGCCGATGGTGTCATGCCGCGCTCACCGGAGACGGTCTATCTGGCAGAACTTGCCCTGGATGGTGCACTGCGCCCGGTCCGGGGAATTCTTCCGGCCGTGTTGGCTGCGGTCACGGCTGGTCATCCGGAGGTGGTGGTGGCACAGGCCAACGCTGCGGAAGCAGCCCTGGTCCCTGGAGCAGTGGTTCGGGGCTTCGAGTGCCTGGCGGACGTTCTGGAAGCGGCCGGAGCAGACCCGACCGATCTGCAGCGGCCCCCGGCCACCAGCGCCTCAGCCGTGTTCGAGTCCGCAACCGGTGGTGGGGAGCAGCCGGCCGCACCTGATCTTGCTGACGTGGCAGGCCAGTACGACGGCCGAGCGGCCTTGGAACTGGCTGCTGCCGGCGGGCACCATCTGTTGTTGTGCGGACCGCCGGGGGCCGGCAAAACCCTCCTGGCAGAACGGCTGCCGGGCTTGTTGCCTCCACTGGACGACGGCGCAGCCACAGAAGTGACGGCCGTTCATTCGCTGGACACGCGGGTGAGTCAACGTCGTGAGCTGATTCGCAGACCGCCCTTTGAAAGCCCTCACCATTCGGCCTCCGCGGCAGCACTGCTGGGCGGCGGCAGCGGTATTCCGCGCCCAGGGGCCGTGTCCCGTGCCCATCATGGAGTGTTGTTCCTGGACGAGGCCCCAGAGTTCGATCGCGGAGTCCTGGATGCACTGCGCCAGCCGTTGGAAACGGGAACCGTGCGCATTGATCGGGCTGCTGCTTCCGCGCAGTATCCCGCCCGCTTCCAGCTGGTCATGGCTGCCAACCCGTGTCCGTGCGGTCGAGCCTCCGGCAAGGCCCAGGATTGCCGATGCACGCCACGTGAACGCCGGTCCTATTTCGGAAAGCTCTCAGGCCCGTTGCTGGATCGCGTGGATCTTCGGATCACGGTGCCTGCCGTCAGTTACGCCGAATTGACCTCCGCGTCCACGGGAGAGGACACCGCCACCGTTGCAGCCCGGGTGGCTCAGGCGCGTGCTGTGCAACGGGAACGGTTGGCGCCATACGGACTGCGCTGCAATGCGGAAGTGGGTGCGTCCCTGCTGACCGGTGAACTACGCCAACCACCTCGGGTCACGGCAGCTCTGGAACGGGACATGGAGCGTGGTGCCTTGACCGCACGCGGCATGCAACGGGTGATCCGGGTGGCATGGACCGTGGCGGACCTGGACGGCCGTAGCGCCCCCGATGCAGACGACATCGACACAGCCCTGTACTTCCGATCCATGGAGCTGGCATGAACCGCCCGGATGTGAACATGACCTCAGACCGCCATCACGACGCCGTTCGGTTGGCTCGCGTAGGACTGTCCCGTGTGCTGGAACCCCGGGACGTCACGGGCCATCTGATCCTGCAAGCGTTGGGTCCGGTGGCTGCCTGGGAGGTCATTTCCGGGCTGCGTGGCGTGACCGGCACTGAACACGGGGCACTGGAAGCCACCATCCGAGCCTACGGAAAACCCCTGCCTGGCGGGGGCGGTCTCAACGCTGCCACCATGACCCAGCGGTGGTCGGCACGTGCCCAAGACTGTGATCCCGCACGGGACTGGTCCCGCGCGATGCAGCAAGGGTTGTGGATGTGCATGCCGGAGGACCCCGACTGGCCCGCCGCCTTGCGCGACTTGCAGCAAGCCGAGCCTGTCTGTCTGTGGGGACGTGGTGACCGGACCCGTCTGCGGGATCTCTCAGATCGCAGCATCGCGGTGGTTGGATCCCGCGATTGCAGCACTTACGGTCGATCAGTGACCTTTGACGTGGCCGGCGGTGTGGCCGCTCGGGGATGGACCGTCCTGTCCGGGGGCGCTTACGGGGTGGACGAGGCCGCGCACCGTGCAGCCCTGGCAACCGGTGTCGGGCCTGTGCCCACCGTGGCGGTCATGGCCGGGGGAGTGGATCGCCTGTATCCAGTGGGCAATCAGGCCTTGTTGGAACAGGTGGTGCAGGAAGGCCTGGTGATCTCGGAAGCTGCACCGGGAACCATGCCGGCACGTTTCAGGTTCCTGGACCGCAACCGCCTGATCGCAGCGGTGGGCCGAGCAACCGTGGTCACGGAGTCCCGGTGGCGTTCCGGAGCGCAGAGCACAGCTCACCATGCCGCTGAGTTGTCCCGTCCGGTGGGGGCTGTTCCGGGCAGCGTCCAGTCCGCCACCTCAGCCGGATGTCACCGGTTGATCCGGGAAGGCTCAGCCGTTCTGGTCACCGATGTTGACGACGTCCTGGGATTGGTGGCCCCGCTGGAGGCCCATGGCGAATCTCCACACGGTGCAGACTCGAAGACCGGCCAAACCGCCATGTTCGACGGCCTCAGCGAATCCGACCGTCACGTTGCCGATGCGCTTCCTGTCACTCAGGGCGCTACGGTGGATTCGCTGGCACGCGTTGCCGGATTGCCCGTACGGGCTGTCCTGGGCGGATTGCGCCGTTTGGAGCGCGCGGGGCTGGCCGTGGATCGCGGCGGTTTGTGGGTACGTCCACGCAGGACATGAACGGAGAGCACACAGATGGAGCCGGAGCTGAGAGCCGATCTGCAGGGTCATCTGGAGGCCTTTGCGGATCACCTGGGTCTTGAACGATCCCGCAGCCAAGCCACGGTGCGTGCCTACACGGGGGATGTGGGCTCGCTGCTTGCCTACGCATCAGCCCAAGACCTGGAGCTTGACCTGATCGATCTTGACGTGATCCGTGCCTGGATGGCCGAGCGCCTGGCTGGTCCCGGCAAGGCGGTGAGCGCGGGCAGCGCAGCCGGTTCTGGCAGAACTGCACGTACTGCCAGTGCTGCCCGCAGGGCCTCTGCCGTGCGCACGTTTTTTGGCTGGTGTGTCAACACAGGCCGGCTCCCCACAGATCCCACTGTGCGGTTGTCCTCCCCGAAATCAGGCTCGCATCTGCCCTCTGTGGTCTCGGCTGCAGACCTGGGTTCCATGGCGCAGCGCCTGGCGCAGGCGGCCGAATCACCAGATCTGAGCCCCCGTGAGCAGGCCGTGGCCGCACGGGACCGGTTCATCATCGAGTTCCTGTGGGCCACGGGCATCCGAGTTTCGGAGTTCTCCAGTTTGAACGTCGCTGACCTTGACCGCGGCAGACGTACGGCTGTGGTCACGGGCAAGGGCAACAAACAAAGAACCGTGCCCTACGGCACACCGGCGCAGACAGCTCTGGAGCTGTGGTTGCAACGTCGTTCGGAACTGGCGGGGAGCCCGGCTCAGGATGCCGTGCTGCTGGGGCTGCGAGGAGGCCGCATGGGAGTGCGCCAGATCCGTGAGGTGGTCAACCGGGAACTGGCACAGCAGGATGACGTGGTTGCCCGGGGTCCCCACGCGCTGCGGCACTCGGCTGCCACCCATTTGTTGGACGGCGGTGCGGACCTCCGTAGTGTCCAGGAGCTTTTGGGCCACGAATCCGTGGCCACCACTCAGATCTACACCCACGTCTCCGTGGATCGCCTGGGGACCGCTTTCCAACAGGCGCATCCGCGTGCCTGAAAGCCGGTCGGGTTGACTATTCCCGCGCAGATCATGAAAATTGCCATGTCCCGAATCTGCAGCCTCGAATCTGCTCATATGTTTGGACTCAACAATTGAATGATCATCTGATGTGACGGCGGGCCTCGAATCCCACCCGATCATCACAGTGACACTGGGCTGATCCGTATTCACGGATCGGTTCCTTCGGAAGATTTGACGTGGCAGGTCGTTGGGGAGGACGCACCTACACGCCGGAGGAACAGGTCATGTCGTCATCCATCTCGCGCGGAGTGTTGCAAATTCACTCCGCGCCGCAGGCTCTGTGCCCTCATGTTCAGTGGGCCCTGGAGTCGCTTTCCCGCGGGCGCAGCGGACTTCACTGGGTTCCCCAGGAGGCCGCACCCGGGGCGCTTCGTGCTGAGCTCGAATGGGCGGGTCCCGTGGGCACCGGTGCCCTCATGGCTTCAGCCCTGCGGACCCTGGGCAAGATCCGCTTTGAGATCACGGAGGAACCGTCCCCCGGCACCGACGGTTCCCGGTGGTCTTTCACACCTGATCTTGGAGTTTTCCACGCCACCACGGACGCAGCCGGCAACGTCGTCGTCTCTGAGGACCGTATCCGCCACGCCTACGTCAATTCCAAGGGCGATCCGGCGCTGGTGGTCAATGAACTGTCACTGGCCCTGGGTGAGGCCTGGGACGAGGAACTTGAGCCGTTCCGTCTGGCCGCAGAAGGTGTGCCGGTGCGCTGGCTGCATCGCGTCTCCTGAGCCCACCAACAAGCCCTGAACCCACCAAAACGCTCAGTTCCTCCGCCGCGTACGCCGAAAGCGCCCCTGGAAGCATTCTCCAGGGGCGCTTTCCCGTACGCGGCGGGCGAGTCCCGGGCACCCGTCAGTAGTCGCGGAATGCCACCACCGCGTTGTGTCCACCAAAGCCGAAGGAGTTGGAGACCACCACGCCGCCGTCCTTGCGCAGCTCACGCGGTGTGGTGACCACGTCCAGGTCGATCTGGGGGTCCTTGTTCTCCAAGTTGATGGTGCACGGCGCGGTGCGCTCGGTCAGCGCCTTGATGGCCAGGATGGCTTCCACCGCTCCGGAGCCGCCCAGCATGTGGCCGGTCAGGGACTTGGTGGCGGAGACCGGAATGTTGTCCGTGGCGGAACCAAACGCGTTGCGCACGGCACCGGCTTCCGGAATGTCACCCTTGGGTGTGGAGGTGGCGTGGGCGTTGACGTGGATGACGTCCTCCGCCACGAACTCACCGGATTCCATGGCTTCCGCGATCGCGCGAGTCGCACCGGTTCCGGCGTCGTCGGGGGCGGTGATGTGGAAGGCATCTGCGGAGAGACCGGCACCGGCCAGCTCGCAGTAGATCCGGGCACCGCGCGCCCTGGCGTGTTCCTCGGACTCGAGGATCACGGCACCTGCACCTTCGGCCATGACAAAACCGTCACGGTCGATGTCGTAGGGGCGCGAGGCCCGCTCGGGCTCGTCATTGCGGCGGGACAGGGCCTGCATGGCACCAAAGGCCGCAAAGTTGATGGGGTGGTTGGCGGACTCCGCGCCACCTGCAATCACAACGTCGGCCTTGCCGAGGCGGATGAGGTCGAGTCCCTGGTAGAACGACTCCGTGCCTGAAGCGCAGGCGGACACGGCCGTGATGGCAGCGCGGCGGGCCTTGAGTTCCATGCTGACCGTGGCTGCATTGCCGTTGGGCATGAGCATGGGAACGGTCAGGGGCATGACGCGGCGCGGACCCTTCTCACGCAATGTGTCCCAGCCGCTGAGCAGCGTCCAGGCACCACCGATACCCGTGCCGAACACGGTCGCAACCCGCGTGGGGTCGACTTCTTCGGCGTCATCCGCGTTGGGAGCGGAGAAGCCGGCGTCGGCCCAAGCTTCACGTGCGGCAATCAGGGAGAGCTGGCCGGAGGGGTCCAAGCGCTTGGCCTCCACACGGCTGAGCACCTCGGAGGCCGGGGTGGAGACGGAGGCGGCGATGCGCACGGCGAGGTCGTACGTCTCTACCCAGTCCTCCTCGAGCTTGGAAACACCGGAGACGCCTTCCAGGGCGTTCTTCCAGAGTTCGGGGACGTTGCCACCAATGGGTGTGGTTGCGCCCAAACCGGTGACGACTACTTTGCGGGGCATGTATGCACTACTTCCTGGTGTCCGGGGAGGGGCTTACGCCTCGCGCGCTGTGCGGTGCGTGCCATGGGCTGCGGCGCCGCTGGAAGCGGCCTTGCCGGTCATGTACTCGGGTGAGCGTGCACGCACCGCACGGCGGCGGGTTGACAGGGAATCAGCCCTGGGCGTTGTCGATGAAGTCGACGGCGTCCTGAACGGTCTTGAGGTTCTTGACCTCTTCGTCCGGGATGGTGACCTCGAACTTCTCCTCGCAGTTGACCACGATGGTCATCATGGAGATGGAGTCGATGTCCAGGTCCTCGGTGAAGTTCTTGTCGAGCTGAACGGCCTCGGTCTCCAGGCCGGTCTCTTCGTTCACGATTTCGGCCAGGCCGGCCAGAATTTCTTCCTTGCTCGCCATCTCGGCATTCCTTTCCTCGCGGCCCGTGGTCACGGGCCTGCTGTGGTTTCGGTCGACGGGTGACGACCTGTGGTTTGTTGGATCGGGACCAGCCCGACCCGGTTCAACCGGAGTGCAGTGCGGTGCCACTTTACGACGGGCACGTGGTGCCTGGCGTGCGTGACCGGTCCCCGGGCGGGTGCGTCGGATTTGTTGCTACCGGTACTTGACGTCCCGTGAACCTTGTCCGTGCTCGCGCACAGCAGGTTCAGCAGTCATCCGCCACGAACGCCTCGGCCGCAGGACCGTCGTCGTGCAGTGGTGGGAACCCACGCAGTGCAGGTTCCCACCACCAAATCTCAGGGCAGGATCACAACCTGCGCGGCAAACACCAGGCCCGCGCCGAATCCGATTTGCAGGGCAGGCTTGCCGGAGAGCTCGGGGTGCTCCTTCAGCAACCGGTGGGCAGCCAACGGGACGGAGGCCGCTGAGGTGTTCCCGGCATCTGCGATGTCACGTGCGATCACCACGGACTCGGGCAGCTTGAGCACCTTGGCCATCTGATCGATGATGCGCATGTTGGCCTGGTGGGGGATGAAGGCGCCCAGGTCCTCCGGCTTGAGCCCCGCTGCTTCCAAGGCCTCGGTGACCTTCTTGGCAGCCTCGAAGGAGGCCCAGCGGAAGACGGTCTGGCCATCCTGGCGCAGCGTGGGCCACAGCGGAGCGTCCTCCGGCATCTCACCGGTTTCCGGGTCTGCCAGGTCCTTGCGGAAGGGACGCTTTTCACCGGCTTCGGCGTCGCGAATGTCCGTGAGGGGGTGGGTCATGCGGATGGCATCGTGCTTGGAACCATCCGACCCCCACACGGTGGGGCCGATTCCCGGGGTCTCGGAAGGGCCGACGACGGCGGCGCCGGCACCGTCTCCGAGCAGGAAGCTGATGGAGCGCTCCCCGTTGTTGATGACATCCGAGAGCTTCTCCACACCGACCACCAAGACGTACTTGCTCATCCCGGAACGCACCAAGGCGTCAGCCTGACCGATGCCGTAGCAATAACCGGCACATGCAGCGGAGATGTCGTAGGCGGCTGCGGGGGAGGCCCCCAGCTTGTCGGCCAGGACTGCGGCCATGGACGGGGTCAGATACGGGTAGGAGATGGTGGAGACCAGAACGGTGCCCAGTTCATCCGGCTTTATCCCGGCAGCCTCAATGGCTTCCTGGGCAGCGCCCACGGCCATGTCCAGCGCAGAGGTGTTCTCATCCGCGCGGTGTCGGGTCACGATCCCGGTGCGCTGGCGGATCCACTCGTCGGAGGAATCGATCCACTGGCAGACGTCGTCATTGGTCACGATCGTGTCAGGGCGGTAGGCGCCCATCCCCAAGATGCGCGAGTGGGCATTCGGTGTGTACTGCTTGAGAGTCACCACGTGGTGAGTGCTCCTTAGTGCGAAGGGACGTGCGGCAAGACCTTGTGTACGTATTGGACCGGAGCGGGCCCCGGCCCCCGTGCCTCAGTTGAGAATGTTACGGGCATCATCCAGGTCTGAAGGCGAGTTCACGGCAAGTGCAGGAACACCCTTCATGCCACGCTTGGCCAGACCCACCAAAGTCCCGGCCGGAGGCATTTCAATCATCTGCTGCACTCCCATCTCCGTCAGCTGCGCCATGCACAGATCCCAGCGCACCGGGCGGCAGACCTGCTCCACCAGGGAGTTCAGGTTGGCTTCACCGTCAGCCACCGGGGCGCCGTCGTAATTGGAGAGCAGCGGTGCCGTGGGCTGCTGCGGATGCAACTGGCCCACCAGCTCGCGCAAGGGTTCCAGGGCCGGTGCCATGTGCTCCGTGTGGAAGGCACCTGCCACCTTCAGAGGGATCACGCGCGCCCGGGCCGGTGGCTCTGCTGCGAAGGTCTCCAGCTGCTCCACGGTGCCGGCAGCCACGATCTGGCCACCACCGTTGGAGTTGGCCGGGGTCAAGCCTGCGGCCGCAATGGCGGCGCGCACCTCATCCTCCTTGGGGGAGAGTACGGCCGACATACCGGTGGGGACCGTGGCAGCGGCCTGCGCCATGGCCGTGGCTCGAGTCCGGACAAAGGTCATGGCATCGGCTTCACTCAAGGCTCCGGACAGTGCTGCCGCGGTGATCTCCCCCACGGAGTGTCCGGCGAACACCAGGTCGGTACGTCCGGCGAGCTGCTCACGGAGGAGCTTGCCGGCCACCAGCCCGGTGGCCACGATCAACGGCTGAGCCACAGCAGTGTCCCGGATGGTGTCCTCATCGGCCTCTGTGCCGTAGTGGCCCAGGTCCAGACCCGCCGCCTCGGAGAGTTCGGCCAAGTGGTCAGCGACGCCGTCCAGGGCGAGCCAGTCGTTGAGCAGTCCGGGTTTCTGGGCACCCTGTCCGGGGCAAACGATTCCAATCACCCGACTATTGCACCAACTGACGCGACCTGGGGGCGGGAAGGTGACGGACCAAGCCCGCGCGGCAGGTTTGTGGGGTCCCTACAAATTGTGCCGGGACCGGGAAGCAATCAGCAATGAACGTCACACCACGTTGCGATGGGTGTCACAACCGGCAGCGCGTGACCTAGTCGGCATCAGCCAGGCGCCCTGCCACGATGGCGCAGTGCAGGACAAACGCGTCACGGGGGACCAGCGGGTCCCAACCCGTGAGATCAGCGATCCTGCGTAACCGGTAACGCACGGTGTTGGCGTGGACGTAGAGCTCGCGGGCCGTGGCCTCCAGACTGTGGCCCACGGAAACGTAGGTTGACAGGGTTTCCGTCAGGCCGGTGGAGGAGCCCTCCAACTTCCGGTAGATCTGCTCCACCAGAGCGCTTCGGGCCGTGGCATCGCCTGCCATCAGGCGCTCCGGCCACAATTCCTCCGAATCCACCGGGCGTGGAGCCTCAGGCCAAGCTGCCGCCACGGTCAGTGCCGCATGGGCCGGTTCTGCCGAATCGGCCGCTGCAAACAGGTTCTCCGCCTCCGGTCCGTGCACCACGGGGCCGGGGCCGAAGAGCCCCACAATTCGGTCCTGGGAACGGTCCAAGGTGGAAAGTCCCGCCACGATCAGCACCAAGCGATTGCCCTGGATGGAGACCAGTGCATCCGTGGCGTGCCGGGCCAGAGTCCTCCGGATCCGGGCCACACCTGCGGGGCTGGTCTGCTCCGGTGCATGACCCACCATCACGGTCACGGGTCCACTGCTCTTCCACCCCAGGGCTGCCACGCGCGAGCGCAACGAATCCGTGTGCTCCCCGCGCAGCACCCCGTCCACCACCAAGGCTTCCAACCGGGCGTCCCAAGAGCCGCGGTTCTCGGCCGCGCGAGCATAAACATCAGCGGCGGCAAAAGCGATGTCCCGTGAGTAGCGCAGCACACCTTCCCGCAGGACGGGTTCGTCGTGGCTGGTGGCCAGCTCAGGGACCTTGTCCTCCACCACCTCAACCACCACGCGCATGACCTGCAGGGCCTGTTGCAGGGAGATCGCGCGAGCCAGATCGGTGGGGGCATCCCTGAACAGTCGGTTCAACAGGAGGCCGTCGTCGTCCTGTTGCTCATACCAGGTCACGAAAGCAGCGATGCCGCGTTGGGCCACCAACCCCAGTTCCGAGCGGTCCTTGGGACGCAGGTCCCGGAACCAGTCCAGCTCGGACTCCAAGCGTTGAACGGCAACACCGGACATCGCACCCACATTGCCGCGGATGTTCTCCAGCGTCTTCTTGGACGGCAATGGAGCACCAGTGCGTGCTGTGCGTTGCGGTGCGGTGCGCGCGGTTCGACCCCCCAACATCCACCGCGAGCCCGTTCCCAAGAGACCCGATCCGCTGCGCTCCTTGCCCCCCGTGCCGGCGGTCTCGGACTCCGGTGATGTCTCCTTTGGCATGGCCAAAAGAATACGGCACCGCAGCGGATGAACCACTGCGGTGCCGTATGTCCGCAACCCACGTACTGCCCGTCAGGGCACGGACGTCGTCCGGGGTGTCGGGAGAATCAGGCGTCGCCTCCGGCGTTGCCCGAGGTGCCGGCCTGCGGGTTGAGCAGGTCGTACTTCTCGATGGCCTGCTGCGGTGCGGACCAGTCGACCTCGCCTCGCTTGGCCAGCATCTCCAGGGTGCGGACCACCATGGAGGCGGAGTCGATGTGGAACCAGCGGCGGGCACCGGCCCGGGTGTCCGCAAAACCGAAGTCATCTGCACCCAAGGTGGCAAAGTCGTTCGGCACGTACTGACGGATCAGATCCGGCAGCTCGGAGACGTAGTCGGTGGAAGCCACGATCGGCCCGGTGGCACCAGCCAGAGCCTGGGTCACGTACGGGGTACGGGCGCCCTCGCTCGGGTTCAGGAAGGCTTCCTTCTCCGCGGCCAGGGCGTCCCGGCGCAACTCGGTCCAGGAGGTCACGGACCACACGTCTGCGGAAACTCCCCAGTCCTCGGCCAGCATCTGCTGGGCCTCAAGAGCCCACGGAACCGCCACACCGGAGGCCAACAGCTGAGCGCGCGGACCGTCCTTCTCGGACTCCTTGAGCAGGTAGATGCCCTTGAGGATGCCCTCCACGTCCACGTTCTCCGGCTCGGCCGGCTGCTGGATGGGCTCGTTGTAGACCGTCAGGTAGTACATGACGTCGTGGTCCTCGTCCTTGGTGCCGTACATCTGCTCGATGCCGCGGCGGACGATGTGACCGATCTCGTAACCGTAGGCGGGATCGTAGGTGATCACAGCCGGGTTGGTGTTGGCGAGCAGCGGGGAGTGACCATCGGCGTGCTGCGTGCCCTCACCGGTCAGGGTGGTACGCCCGGCCGTGGCGCCGATGATGAAGCCACGGGCCCGCTGGTCAGCGGCAGCCCAGAAGTTGTCACCGGTGCGCTGGAACCCGAACATCGAATAGAAGATGTAGAACGGGATCATGGCCTCGCCATGCGTGGCGTAAGACGTGCCAGCGGCAATGAACTGGCCGGTGGCGCCGTCCTCGTTGATGCCCGGGTGCAAGATCACGCCCTGCTCGGACTCCTTGTAGGAGAGCATGAGCTCACGGTCCACAGACAGGTAGTTGTGACCGTTGGGGTTGTAGATCTTTGCGGTGGGGAAGAACGAGTCCATGCCGAAGGTGCGGGACTCATCCGGGACGATCGGCACGATGCGGTGACCGAACTCCTTCTCCCGCATCAGGTCCTTCAGCACACGCACCAGGGCCATGGTGGAAGCAGCCATCTGCTTGCCGGAGCCCTTCTTGGCGGAGGCGAAGGCCTTGTCCGAGGGGAGGGTGATCTCCTTCTGCTCGTGACGGCGCTCAGGCAGGAAACCGCCCAGGGCCTCGCGGCGCTCCAACAGGTACTTGATCTCCGGGGCGTCAGGACCCGGGTGGTAGTACGGCGCGTTGTACTGGTCCTCCAGCTGCTCGTCCTCAATGGGGATGCGCAGGGCGTCTCGGAAGGCCTTGAGGTTCTCCACCGTGAGCTTCTTCATCTGGTGGGTGGCGTTACGGGCCTCAAAGTGGGGGCCCAGGCCGTAGCCCTTCACGCCCTGGGCCAGGATGACCGTGGGCTGACCCTTGAACTCCATGGCAGCCTTGTATGCGGCGTGGATCTTGAAGTAGTCGTGGGCGCCGCGCTTGAGCTTCCAGATCTCGTCGTCGGTCATGTCCGCCACGAGTTCCTTGGTCTCCGGGGTGCGGCCGAAGAAGTGGTCGCGGATGAACCCGCCGGACTCGCCCTTGTAGGTCTGGTAGTCACCGTCCAAGGTCTCGTTCATGATCTTGACCAGGTTGCCGCTGGTGTCCTTCTCCAGCAGCTCATCCCACTCACGGCCCCAGACCACCTTGATGACGTTCCAGCCGGCACCGCGGAAGAAGGCCTCGAGTTCCTGGATGATCTTGCCGTTGCCGCGCACCGGCCCGTCCAATCGCTGCAAGTTGCAGTTGACCACAAACGTCAGGTTGTCCAGCTTGTCGTTGGCGGCAGCCTGGAGCAGGCCACGCGACTCGGGCTCGTCCATCTCGCCGTCGCCCAGGAAAGCCCAGACGTGCTGGTCCGAGGTGTCCTTGATGCCGCGGTTCTCCAGGTACCGGTTGAACTGTGCCTGGTAGATGGCGTTCATGGGGCCCAAGCCCATGGACACGGTGGGGAACTGCCAGAAGTCAGGCATCATGCGCGGGTGCGGGTAGGAGGACAGGGCATGGCCCTCCTTGGTGCGCTCCTGGCGGAATCCGTCCAGGTCTTCCTCGGTCAACCGGCCTTCCAGGAAGGCGCGTGCGTAGTTGCCGGGGGAGGAGTGGCCCTGGAAGAAGACCTGGTCGCCACCGCCGGGGTGATCCGCACCGCGGAAGAAGTGGTTCTGACCGACCTCGTACAACGTGGCCACACCGGCGAACGACGAGATGTGGCCGCCCACGCCGATCTCCGGCTTCTGGGCCCGCTGCACCATCATGGCGGCGTTCCAGCGCATCAACGCACGGTAGCGGCGCTCCACCTCTTCATCACCGGGGTACTCGGGTTCCTGGTCCACCGGAATGGTGTTGATGTAGTCAGTGGTGGTGACCATGGGAACGCCCACTGACTGCGCGCCGGCGTCCTGCAGAAGGGCGCGCATGATGTACTGCGCACGCTCTGTGCCCTGGGTTTCCACCAGGGCGCGGAAGGATTCGATCCACTCCTGGGTCTCCTCCGTGTTGGAGTCCTTGAGGTCATTGGTCAGACCGCTCAGGATGTGGTTGTTGCTTTCAGAAGCCACGTTCAACCTCTCTTCGTCGAGTTCCGCGGCAGTTGCGCGTTGAAGCGTTGGTAAACACTGGCACCCATCATCCAACATCCGGGCAGGCACACGCACACTGTGTAACGAGGTTTTCACCATATGAACCCGGTCACTGCTGGTGCTGGATTTTCTCCAGACTCTTGTCCAGACTGCTGCGCGGGGTTGCCTGATTGCTTGCAGGCCGGTTGCACCTGGCTGCGATCCGGTGTTGTCTGGTCACCAGGCGGCATGCGAACGGAAGTTCGCAGCACACCTCCCAGGTGGCGGCGATGCCGCAGGCGCCGTCGATCATGGCCAACCGCACCGGTGCGGAAACTGCCGGTTGAGTTGCGCAGATGCCACCACAGACACAGGACGGGGCGTAGGCCCCACGGTTAGGAGTACTGAAGTGAGCGAGGCCAAGGCCACCGCTGACGGATCATTCAGCGAGCTCGGGCTCACGGAGGATTCGATCGTCCAGGAATTCGGCTACGACGACGACGTCGACTTCGCCCTGCGGGAACGAATCGAGGACCTCACCGGGGAAGAAATCCTGGACGAGGACGACCAAGAGGTGGTGGATGCCGTGCTGCTGTGGTGGCGTGACGGCGACGGCGACCTGGTGGACGCCCTGGTGGACACCCAGTCCCAGCTCGATGACGGCGGTGTGGTCTGGTTGCTGACCCCCAAGTCCGGCAGGGACAGCTACGTCAATCCTGGCGAGGTCGAGGCTGCTGCCTCCACGGCAGGTCTGCACCGAACCACCACCGCCGGTGTCAGCGAGGACTGGTCGGCCGTGCGCCTGGCCCCTAAACGAAACTTTTGATCGGTCGCCTGTGGCGCATCTGCGGATCACGCCGTGACGGCGGTCCCGGCAGGCGCTGACCAGCGCTTCACCCAACGGATGTGAGGACACACAATGCTTGACATCGGCCAGTTCGCCCCCGATTTCACTTTGCTCAACCAGTACGGGGAGGAAGTCCAGCTCTCTGAACACCGCGGACGCCCCGTGGTCCTGGTCTTCTACCCCTTTGCCTTCTCCTCCGTGTGCACGGGCGAGATGTGCCAGTTGCAGGACATGCTGGAGGAAGTTCAGGAGGTTGATGCCTTGTTGCTGGCGATCTCCACGGACACCATCCACGTGCTCAAGGCCTTCGCCGACCAAGAATCTTTGGAGTTCGACCTCCTCTCCGATTTCTGGCCCCACGGCCAGGTGGCAGACAGCTACGGGGTGCTCGACCCGGAGAAGGGTGTGCCCAGCCGTACCACCTTCCTGATCGATGCCGACGGACTGATCCTGGACCGCTTCACCTCTGCCGAGTTGGGCACTCCGCGCGTGACGGAGTCCTACCGACTTGCCCTGGCGAAACTGGCTGACCAGCCGGCTTGAGAGTCATTGCTGGAATCGGAGCCGAAGCGTTGACCGCCACGGTTCACACCGTCTCCAGCCGGGTGTCTCCATGACTCCCATACGTGTTCTGGGCGCCGGCTACGGGCCCCGCGGGCAGGAGGACGTCTTCCCTGACCCGCATGCGTTGACGCTTGAGGCAGGACTTTCTGCTTCAGTTGAACTGCTGTGCCGTGGGCCCGTGGCGGTGGTGACCGGCGCAGGCATTTCCACCGACTCGGGGATCCCTGACTACCGTGGCCCTGACTCGGCCCCGCGCGCTCCCATGACCTATCAGGAGTTCATGGCCCAGGCGGCCAACAGATCCCGGTACTGGGCGCGCAACCAGGTTGGCTGGCATCACCTGGCGCTGGCTGAGCCCAATGCGTCGCACCATGTCCTGGCCCAGTTGGAGGCTGTCGGCCGGATTCGCGGGATCATCACGCAGAACATTGATCGACTGCATCAACGTGCGGGGGCCTTCGGCGTCGTCGATCTGCACGGGCGCTATGACCAAGTCTTGTGCGTGGAGTGCCGAACCGTGCTGCAGCGCGCCCGGTGGGGGCAGATGCTGGAGGCTGCCAACCCGGAGTTCGAGCAGCACTCCCGGGATCCGAAGGACATCGAATTCGCCCCGGACGCCGATGCCGAGATTGTCTACGACGGTCGCTACAGCGTGCCCGACTGCCCTGTGTGTGGCGGTGTGGTCAAGCCGAATGTGGTGTTCTTCGGTGAATCCGCGGCCACCCACGACGTCGCCCATGCGGCAGCGATCGTGGACTCGGCTCAGGCCGTGTTGGTGCTGGGATCTTCTCTGACCGTGCACTCGGGACGCCGGTTTGTGCGCCGGGCGGTACGGGCCGGCAAGCCGGTGGTGATCGTGAACCACGGCAAGACACGCTCGGACCAGGACGCCACGGTGAAGATTGATGCGCCCGTGGCTGAGTTCCTGAACGCTGCGCAGCAGTTGTGGGGTTCGGATTGACCTGCTGTGCCCAATTGCAGTGCAGATGAACAGCGGGTGACATGCACCTTTCAGCCGTGTGATGAATCTCATACACATATCGACACATTCCCCACACTCGAGGGCAACTTTGGTACGGGTCTGAGAGGTACTGTATGCGTCAGCACTGGGTGCTGGCGTCTGTAGAAGTCGTCCACCCGGTGCACTCAACTTTCTGCACCCAGGGCCTTTAGCTCAGCTGGTAGAGCACTGCGTTTACACCGCAGGTGTCATCGGTTCGATCCCGGTAGGGCCCACCACCGTTCTCCACACCGCCGAGTGGGCTGTTTGATCGTTGCCGAGTATTCCAGGGGCGATCAAACAGCCCACTCGGCGTTTCTATGAGGTGCCATGTGCGGCGTCTCAGTCGATCAGGCCCAGTCCAACTTGCGGCTCCGGCAGTCGCCGCCCCAACCGGTAGGCCACACGGCTGGAGCCCACGGTCCAGGCAACCGCCATGCGTAATTTGGTGGCGTCGGTGTGGCGCCGTGCCTTTGGCTGCATCAGTTGTCGGCAGTGTGCGGCCACCGATTTCAGTAGGTCTGTGGGCCAGTGGCGGAAGTGCGACCGCGGCCAGAGCCCGTACCGTTGAGCCAACTGCGCGTGAGCCCGGGCCGCGCTGACCGCATTGTGATGAACTGCTGCCGGTGTGGGCCGATTCCTGTAACCAATCCTGGTGGCTTTGCACGTCACCGCTGGATAGCCCACTGCTTGGGCACGGATTCCCAAGTCGTTGTCCTCGCCCCCGGTGGGGGCGGCGGCGTCGAACCCGCCCAGAGCCACCATCACGGTGCGGCGCGCCCCGAAGTTGCCACCCATGAGCACGGGGAAGGCTGTATCTCCTTGCTCCTCAACCGGTTGCTGCCAGGTTGAAGAATCGCCAAAAGACCTGCGGATGGTCTCCAAGGGTTGGCTGAACACCGGATCCGGTAGCGGAATGCACGAGCCGCTCCAGAGATCGGCCACTTCAAAGGTCCGCAGCGCATGGGCCAGCCACCACCGCGACACCACGTCGTCGGCATCGCAGAACATGAGGAGATCGGCTGCGGCCTCCCGGATTCCAACATTGCGGGCGTAACCCGCCCCTTGGTGATCCGGTGCGGACAGGAGCCGCACTGTCATGCCTGCGGGTACTTGGAATGCGCGGACCACGGATTCCACGTTGTCCGTGGAACCGTTGTCCACCACCAAGACTTCGAACTCCGGGGCATCAACTTGCTCGGCCAGAGCCTTCAGTTGAAGCGGCAAGGTAGGCGCGGCGTTGAAGCACGGGATGATCACACTGACCGATGTCATGACATGAATCTACCGCCCGGTGATCGGTGAACAGAGTTCAGTCGATCAGGCCCAGGTGGCGGAAAGCGTTGGCCAGGCCGTCCTCCTCGACGTCGTCGGTGATGTGGTCGGCCACTGCCTTGATGTCATCGCTGCCGTTGCCCATGGCCACACCCACACCGCAGACCTGTAGCATGGGGATGTCCACCGCGGCATCACCCACACCGATGCTTTCGGCCGGATCCGCACCCACATGCTCCAGGAGCCGCTCAATGGCGAACGCTTTGGAGATGTTGGCCACCCCCAGGTCTCCGAAAAGTGCTGAACTGCCGCGGCCACCCCAGGTCCCGGTCTTCAGATCGGGAAATGCCTGAGTGGCATCCGTGTGGTCCTGGAAGGTGTTGAGGACAAAGCTGATCTTGTTCACATCAGAGCGCACCAGATCGGCGCCAAGAATCATGTCTGGGAAGACGTCACGCACCGTGAGGTCATCCGCATGGGTGTTGCCCTTGGTGCGGGCGTACTGGCGGACCGTGGGCTGGGCCACCTCCTGGAAGCCAGGGCTTCCGAACAATCCCGCATTGCATTCCAGGAAAAACTCCAAGTCGCGGTTCCGCAGCCAAGACACCACAGCACGGCATTGCTGCTCTGTCATGGTCTGCTCCAGAACCACTGTGTCCTGAAATTCGACGTAACTGCCGTTGCCGCCGATCAGCCCGTCCAGGCCGATCTCCCACAGCTCGGGGTACACCTCTGCCTTGCTGCGTCCTGTGCTCATCAGGAACAGGTGGCCGTTGCGGCGGGCCGCCCGGATGGCGTCCCGGGCGGAATCAGGGATGTTG
>NZ_JROX01000112.1:0-19798 GCF_000800955.1 Kocuria sp. ZOR0020 | reverse complement strand
GCACCGGCAATCACCAGGTCATGGCGGTCAAAGCCACCGGGGCGCTCATGGATCAGACCAAAGCTGATCAGCTCACGGACCAGAGGGATCCCGGCCCCTGACTGACGGCACAGTTCCCGCATGGTCAGGGGTTCTTGGGACGGCACATCAGATTCACCGGGCACAGCGGCTGCCTGGGAGGCCGAGGTGGCTTCAGACGGATGGGAATACCCAGAGCCGCCTGACGTCCGGCCGCCGATGGTGGCGCTGGGTGCACTGGTGGCGTTGGCTGCACCGGTGGTTTTGGCAGCACGTCGGCTGGATGTCTCCGGAGCACCGGCATAGTTCTGACCGCTGCCAGGCAAACCCGCACCTGCAGCAACCGAACCGGCACCCGCGCCGGACTCCGATGCCCCGGATTGGCTCAGCAGCGCCTCCAACTGCCCGTTTTCGGACAGCTCCCGGATCACTTTCAGAGGAAGGTAGCGCTCCCGCTGAAGGATCAGAACCTGACGCAGGCGTTCACGGTCCTCCGCAGAGAACTTCCGGTAGCCGGACGGAGTGCGCGCTGGATGCAACAGGCCTTGGTCTTCCAGGAAACGCACCTTGGAGGCACTGATCTCCGGGAATTCAGCTTGCATCTGCGTCAACAGAGCACCCATTCCCACACGTTGGGTCTTGGCAGCCCCCGCCCCTGCGGATGAGGTGTCGGAAGAGTTCTGCGGGGACTCGCTGCCGCCTTGGTGAAGTGACGGCACCACGTCAGGAGTGGTTTTCAGGATTGCGGGTCGAGCGGTAGAACACAAAGCGGAACTTGCCCAACCGAACCTCGTCCCCGTTGTTCAGCATGGCCGAGTCCACGCGGTCACTGTTGACATAGGTCCCGTTCAAGGACTGCGCGTCAATGACCTCATAGGTCTTGTCCCGGCGGACAAAGCCTGCGTGACGGCGGGAGACGGTGACGTCATCCAAGAAGATGTCTGACTTGGGGTAGCGCCCTGCGCTGACCTCTTCCGTGTTCAGCAGGAAGCGTGCCCCGCGGCCGTGGGAGTCCACCTGCACCAGCAGGGCTGAGTTGGGCGGCAGCGCATCCACGGCAGCCTGCTCCTCATCTGACAGGCGGTGCCCCACGGCAGCTTCTTCCAGGACCTCAGAAATGATCTGAATGGACGTGGTTTCCGGGCCAGCGGACGGGATGTTGCGCTCGGACGGCGTGGTCATCATTCCCGCGTTCCTCCTCTGGTGCTCATGAAGTGATCAAAGTTCGGGCGACCCCGTGGGGAAGGGAAGCAACGAGCCGGCCGGACGTCTGTGTGGAGTTGCCCGTGACCACCGTGAAAGGCGGCTGGGACAACCTCGCCACAGTCTAGTCATGCCCACGGACAACTCTGGCCCGGGACCGCACAGAGCACGCGTTCCGGAAACATCCTGTCCCTCAGACCTCCCGGAAGGAACGTGCACTGCCCGGCTCTCATGCCGGCTGATCCCGGCAGGACTAGGCTGATCGCGTGACTGAGCGTCCTGTGATTCTGTTGGTGACCCACCACGACCGCCAGGTGACCGAGGCCGAGTTCCGGGCCCGGTACAACCGCGACTACGCCATCGAGGTGGTGGAGACCGGTCAGGAGGCCCTGGCGCGGGCCGAGCAGCTATGCTCCGCGTCGGCGCAACTGGCCATGGTGGCCGCGGAGTTCGACCTTCCGGACACCACGGCCATCGAGTTGCTGCGTCAGATGCAGATGGTCACCCCCACCTCCCGCCGCGTGGCGCTGGTGGGTATGGATGGATACCTCAACCACCTGGAGGAGCTCAAGCAGGCCGCCCTGGAACGGGACATGGACACCTTTGTGGGCATCCCCAGAGGCCCGCGGGACGAGGAGTTCCACACCGCGCTGATCGAGTTGCTCTCCGAATGGGGTTGGTCCGTGGCCCGACCCGTGATCTCGGCGGTGGACATCATCACCGACCAACCCACACCCACCACCGCGGCCATTCGGGACATGTTGGAACGCATGGGTCTGCCCACACGGATGCTGGGTCTGGAGGACGAGGACGCACAGGCCGTCCTGGAAGAGGCTGGACCAGGTGCCGCGCTCCCCCTGGTACGCACGTTCAACGGCAGCATCATCCAGGACGCCACAGCACAGTCCGTGGGCCAACACCTCTACGGCGGCTACGACGAAATCCCGGAGGGTGAAATCGCGGACGTGCTGGTGATCGGGGCAGGCCCGGCCGGCCTTGCGGCGGCCGTGTACGCAGCCTCGGAGGGCCTGTCCACCATCGTACTGGAGGAAGACGCCATTGGGGGTCAGGCAGGGTCCTCCTCCATGATCCGCAACTACCTGGGCTTCCCGCGTGGGATCTCCGGCATGCGGCTCACGCAGCGTTCCCGTGTGCAGGCCAGTCGATTCGGGGCACGGTTCTACACGGGCCGCCCGGTGTCCTCCGTGGAACCGGGACCGGCCGATGAACCAGAGCACCACCACGTGGTGGTGGATGACACCCACCTGTGTGCCCGCACCGTGGTGCTGGCCACCGGTGTGGCCTACCGGCGCCTGGACATCGCATCCGTGGATGAATGGATCGGCATGGGGGTCCACTACGGTGCCGCCACGTCCCTGGCTCGGGAGATGGAGGACAAGGACGTTTACGTGGTGGGCGGTGGCAACTCCGCGGGCCAGGCGGCCGTGCACATGGCCAAGTTCGCCCGGTCCGTGACCATCACCGTGCGCCGTGAGTCCTTGGCCGCCACCATGTCCGACTACCTGATCCGTGAGGTGGAGGCCACCCCCAACATCTCAGTGCTGCCGAACACCCGTGTGGTGGGAGGTCGTGGACAGGGCCGGTTGACCGGGATCACCTTGGAGGAGATCCCCACTGGTGTCACCCGCGACGTCCCAGCCGACGGCCTGATCTGTCTGCTGGGTGCCCAACCCGCCTGCCACTGGCTGCCCGATTCCGTGGTCCGCGACGACCACGGCTTCATCCTCACCGGTCGCGATGTCCCCCAGGACCGGTGGCGCGGTGGCATGCCCCCCCACCAGCTTGGAGACGACGACGCCGGGGATCTTTGCGGTGGGTGACGTCCGCGCAGGGTCCATGAAACGCGTGGCATCCGCCGCCGGCGAGGGTGCGTCTGTGCTGCCGTTGGTGCACGCCCACCTGGCTGCACTGCGTCGTCGTGAAGTGGAGGAAACTGCCTGAGAAGCCCACGGGCTGCCAAGGCCGATAGTTTCAGGAGCGGCGACGTAGGGGCTGTTCGCTCTGGGTGTTCATCTGGGCCTCCAGCTCGGCGATGATGGTGCGGGCATCATGGGCGCCCAGGTGCCGCGACCCGTTGAGGAAGAACGTGGGGGTTCCACGCACCCCGCTCTCATGGGCGCTACGGGCATGCTTGGCCACCCACTTGGGCAGCTCCGGGTCCGCCAGGTCAGATTCAAACTGGTCCATGTCCAGTCCGATCTCCTGCGCCAGTCGCCGGTAGACCGACTCATCCAGGTGGTCCTGGTGATCGAACAACTGCTTGTGCATGTCCCAGAACTGACCCTGGCGAGCGGCCGCTTCTGCCACCACGGCCGCACGTTCGGCATTGGGATGCCGGTCTGCAATGGGCACGTGACGCGCCACAAAACGCACCCGGTCCCCAAAGTGTTGGTAGAGGTCCTGACCGATACCCGTGGTGCGTGAGCAGAAGGGGCATTCGTAGTCGAAGTACTCGACCACAGTGGCTTCGGCATCCGGGGATCCAAAGATGTGGTCGTAGTCCTCGTTGACCGCAGGAGTCAGAGTCACCGGCAGGTCGGCTGAGGTTTCCCCGAACCGGACCCGGGCCACCCAGAAGATGATCCAGCCCAACAACCAGGCCAGGACCATGGCCAACAGCACTCCCACCGTGGCGGCATTGCTGTGCTGTTGATCCGTGAAGGCCAACCCGATCACCAGCAGAGACACCGTGAACCCGATTCCGGACAGGGCCGCACCACCCATGATGGAACCTGGCCCCACGCCGTCGGGAAGTTTGCCCAGACCCATGCGCATGGCAAGCCAGGTACCCAAGGAGATTCCGGCCAGTTTGCCGATCACCAGCCCGGCCACCACACCCCAGGTGACCGTGGAGGTCGCCGCCTGTCCCAGGGTGTCACCGCGCAGGTCCACCCCGGCATTGGCCAGGGCGAACAGCGGAACGATCACCAACGACGACGGCCCGCGCAAGGCGGCGTGTAGCCTCTCGTTGACCGAGATGGAACGGGCCAGGCCCCGGGAAGCCGTACGGGCGGCGTCGGCCTCCGGGGACTGACGGAAGTCACGGAACAGGTGCGCCACACTGTCCACCACACCGCGGTGCGTGGCGAAGGCGGGCACCATGAGGCCCGCCACCATGCCTGCGATGGACGGGTGGATCCCCGATTCCAAAGTGGCCAGCCACAGCACGATCACCAGTGCCACGTACGGGGAGGAACGCCACTGCCGGGTGCGCCCCAAGAGGAACAGAGCCACCAAGGCGAACACCGCGATGACCAGGGGCCAGATACGCACCTGTTCGGTGTAGAACACACCAATGATGGACACCGCCAGGAAGTCATCCACCACGGTCAGGGTGAGCAGGAAGATCCGCAGCTGATTGGACATGGCCGGGCCCACCAGGACCAGAGCACCCAGCAGGAATGCGGTGTCCGTTCCCACCACCGCACCCCAACCAGCGGGTGCCTCGCCCCCGGCGATGCTCAGGTAGATCAACGCAGGCACCCCCACGCCCAGCACGCCGGCCACCAGCGGCACCAGGGCCCGACGACGGTCGCGCAAGGAGCCCACTGCGAACTCCTGGCGAACCTCCAAGCCCACCACAAAGAAGAAGATGACCATCAAGCCGTCATTGACCCAGTGGTGCAGGCTGAGGTTCAGGCCCCAGGACCCCACGGTGACCTCCATGTGGGTCTCCCACAGCTCGTGGTAGAGCCTGGAGAACGGGGAGTTGGCCCACAACAGAGCAAAGACCGTGACCGCCACCAAAAGAAGCGCGCTACCGGACTCACTGCGTAGGCGCTCAAGAAGTGTCGGGCGCATGGATCCGACTTTACAAGCCCCTCCCACTGGGAGAGACCAAAATCTTCACGGCCGTCTCATTGCGGTGGATGAGTGTGTCAAAGCCCTCACTCACCAGGTCCTCCACGGCAATCTTGCCCGTGATGAACGGGGCCAGATCAATCTTTCCGGACTCCACCAGCGCGATCGTGGCCGGGTGGGAATTCACGTAGGCGATCGTGCCGCGAAGGTCGATCTCCTTCATGACCAACGTGTGGATGTCAAAGTTGGAGCGCTGTGCCCAGATGGAGACCACCACCAGAACACCCGTGGGCCGCAACGCGTCCATGAGGGTGTCCAGAACCACCTGCACCGAGGTGCATTCAAAAGCCACGTCCGCACCGCGTCCGTCACGGGAGAGTTTGCGTACCTCCTCGGCAACGTCCACCTGGGTGGGATCCAGGGCGTGATCTGCCACGCCCGATTCCAGGGCCTTCTCACGGCGCAGGGGTGAAAGCTCGGAGACCACCACGGTGCATCCAATGGCCTTGAGCACAGCTGCGGTGAGCAAGCCGATGGGACCGGCACCGCCGATCACAGCGATGTCCCCTTCCGTGGCCCCGGAACGCTGGACCGCGTGGTAGCCCACGGACAGGGGCTCGATCAGTGCTGCTTGATCCAGGGGAAGGTCCTTGCTGATGGCGTGCACCCAGCGGCGTTTGACGGAAATCTTCTCCCCCAGCCCGCCACCGCGACCGGCCAGACCGATGAAGTTCATGTTCTGGGAGAGGTGATAGTCCTTGGACTCGGGGCCGGTGTCCACGGAGTCGTCGATGATGTAGGGCTCCACCACCACGTGGTCGCCAACCTCCAGGTCGGTGACGCCCTCACCGACCTCATAGATCACACCGGAGAACTCATGGCCCAGAGTGATGGGCGCAGTCTCACCGGAGATGGGGTGAGGGGTGTCATGCGTGGGGCAGAACACCGGGCCATCCTTGTACTCGTGAAGATCGGTGCCACAGATTCCGCACCAGGCGACGTCGATCCCCACGTGGCCAGGTTCCACGGTGGGCTCCGGGATGTCCTCGATACGAATGTCTTCACGGTCGTAGAAACGTGCAGCCTTCATCTGATGCCACTCCTCTGGGTACCGATTTGAGGTTCGAATGCTGTGTGTGCATTCATCTCCACGGTAGGCACAGCGCCGTGCCGGTGGCGCGTGGTTGCAGGCCATTACATGGGGCCGCAGTGGCGGTGTCAGTCCACCGTGGTGAAGGCCTCCCATGTTGCGGTGATCAACCGGGCACCGGTCCCCCGGTCCGGTGTCATGTTGCGTCCTGCACGCAACAACTCCCCGTCCCAGACCGCGATCAGGATGCGCGCCAGGTCCTTGCCGTCAACGCGGTAGGAAACCCCGCGACTCTTGACCTGCTCCAGGACTCCCGTGACAGCCGCCAGAATGCGTTCGTATTGCTCGTCCACGGCCAGGCGCAGTTGCGGGTCTCGGTCGGCCGCCAAGTGCATCTCCACACGGAAGGCCTGCCATTGGCCGTCCTGGGTCAATCCGGACAGTGCCTGCAGGACGAACGCCAACATCTGCGTCACGGGCACATCCCGCCGCAGTTGCCGTTGCACTTCCGTGGTCAGCAGCTCCACCAGTTGATCCACCCGGTGGGCGTAGACCGCCACCGCCAGCTCAGACTTGGAGTCATAATTGCTGTAGAAGGCACCCCGTGTGAACCCTGCCGCCGCGCAGAGATCCGCCACGCTGGCAGCCTCCAAGCCCTTGGTGACAAACACGGTGGCGGCTTGGTCCACCAATTTGGTGCGCGTGGCTGAGCGCGAGCGCTTGGCGGCTTCTGTGTCAGGAGTCTCACTCATTGGCGTCATCATCCCCTCGACCGACTCGATACACCAGTGTATCGTCAGGCCCTGAATTTCAATACACTCATGTATCGAGGACGTCATGCACTTAGACGAGCTCACCGAGCGACACCCCAAACACCGCGAAAACTCCCCGTCCGCGGAGGCCACCCGCCACCACGCCACACTGTGGGACCTGCCCCGCACGCTGCGGTGGATCATTCCCCCGGTGGGCGTGATGATCATCGGGTTCCTGGGCATCCTGCTTTACCTGGGTGGCCTGGGATCCCCGGCTGATCACATGGAGGACCTGCCCGTTGCCATCGTGAACCAGGACGACGGCGCCACCACCACTGCGTCCGATGGTTCCCAACAGAAGGTGAACCTGGGTGATGACCTCACGGAGTCCCTGATGACCAAGGTCAATGACAGCGGTGAGTTCAATCTGCAGGAGATGTCCTCCGAACAAGCTGACAGCCAACTGTCCAGCGGTGAGATCTACGGGGCCATCAAGATCCCGCACGAGTTCTCCGCTCAGACCGTGGCCTTGGTACCCGCCGCCATCGGAGGGGAGGGCGATGGCACCCAGCCCACCATTGAGCTGATCACCTCGCCACAGGCCGGTTCCATGAGCACCCGGCTGGTTACGGATGGCCTCAAGCCAGGACTCGACCAGGCATCTGAGTCCATTGGTGAGGACCTGAGTGCATCTGCGGATCAACAGGTGCAGGCACGCCAGGACGCAGGTCAGCGCGTCCCGGAGGTCACCACCGTTGCCCAGGACGTGCTCAACGATCCCGTTCACATCACCACCCACGCGTGGCAGGACCTGCAGGACGGCACCGCGTTGGGCATGAGCCCGTTCTACTGGTCCGTGGTCTTGTTGGTGGTGGGTCTCAGCGGCAGCGTGGCAGTGCACACCCTGGTGGACGGGATCCTGGGGATCATGCCGGTGGATCTGGGGCCCAGCTTCCACCAGTACCGCACCGTGGAGTTGTCCCGGCTGACCACGTTCCTGGTGAAGTGGGCGATCATGCTGCTGGCCGGTGCCGCGACCTCCGGGTTGATGATGCTGGCGGCCTCCGTGGTGAACATGCCCATGCCCAACGGTGGAGAGCTGTTCCTGATCAGTTGGCTCTCCATCGCAGCGTCATCAGCCGTGACGTTGGCACTTCTCACGGCGGCCGGCAGCCTGGGGCTGATCCTGTCCATGATCTACCTGGTGTTCCTGGGCCTGCCCTCTGCCGGTGCCGTGGTGCCGGTGGAGGCCCTGCCCGGGTTCTTCGCCTGGATCACCACCATCGAGCCCCTGCACTACACCTGGCTGGGCGTGCGCGACGTCCTGTTCTTCAGCGCTGAACGCAGCGCCGGGTTGGGCACCGGGGCAGCAGGACTGGCAACCATCATGGCGGGCGCCGTCGTCCTGGCCGCGGTGACCGGTCCGCTGTGGGACCGTCTGACCGGACGCCGGGGGCGGCCTACCCTGAAGGGGTGAGCACCTCTGAATCCGCGCCGACTGATCTGGTCATCGGCGACGACGGCCTGGCCCGGCCGCCCTGGGCAGCATCCAGTGATTTGTTGCGGGCCTACTACGACTCCGAGTGGGGCATGCCCGTGACCGATGAGCGCGGCGTGTTCGAGCGGCTGAGCTTGGAGGCGTTCCAGTCCGGGCTGTCCTGGTCCACCATCCTGGCCAAGCGCCCACGCTTCCGGGAGGCATTCGCAGCCTTTGATCCGGACACGGTGGCTGCCTTCGGCCCGGCTGACCACGAGCGGTTGATGAACGACGCCGGGATCGTGCGCAACCGCGCCAAGATCGCCGTCACCATCGGCAACGCCCAAGCCACCGTGCGCCTGCGCGAGGACGGCGGGCTGGCCGATCTGGTGTGGTCCTTCCGCCCGGAGACCACCCCGGCGCCTCGGAGCATGGCGGAGGTGCCCACCCAGTCGCCGGAGTCTGTGGCCATGGCCAAGGCCTTGAAGAAACGGGGCTTCAGCTTTGTGGGGCCCACCACTGCCTACGCGTTGATGTCCGCGATCGGCCTGGTGGATCTGCACCTGGTGGGTTCCCATCGCCGGGGCTGTTCAGGCCTGTGGGACTGACCGGCCGGGGCGACCATCAGTGGGATGAGTCGGTGCGCAGGAACTGCTCGAAGGTCATGGGCGCCTGCCCTGTCACGCGTTGAACGTCAACGGTCACGGGGGCCAGGTCTCCGGATGCGATGGCGGTGTAGGTGCTCACCCAGGCGTCGTACTCCCATTGCTCGGCAGGCCACGCGCGGCGCGATTCGTAGGCCTCCTCGACGGTCTCCGGGTGATAGCTGATGGAGCGGCCCATCACCTGGGACATGATGGTTGCAGCCTCCTGGAGACTCAGGGCCTCCGGACCGGTCAGGTTGTACGTCTGGTTCACGTGAGCTGCGGGGTCCTGGAGCACGGTGGCGGCCACGCGGGCGACGTCATCGCGGGCCACAAAGGAGCAGCGGCCGTCACCAGCCGGCCCGCGCAGGACGTCGTCGTCCCCGGTGAACGCCGGGAGGACGTCCATATAGAAGTTGTCGCGCAAGAAAGTCCAGGACATCCCGGAGTCACGGATGAGGTTCTCCGCTTCGTCGTGGTCCCGGGCGTGGGTGAACACTGCGTCAGAGCTGGCGGCAAAGAAGGATGTGTAGACGATGTGTTGGACCCCGGCGTCTGCTGCGGCCTGGATGAAGGTGGCGTGCTCTTGACGTCGAGTGGCACTTTCCCGGCCGGAGACCATGAACAGGGTCTTGACCCCCTCAAGTGCGCCCAAGGCCGCACTACGGTCCCCGTATTCGGCCTGACGGGCGGTGGAGCCGTGGATCTCAGGCGCCCGGTTCAAGGAGCGCACCATCAACCGCTGTGCCACCCCGGCCTTGGACAACGTGCGGGCAACAGCCCCTCCCAGGACTCCCGTGGAACCGGTGACGGCCAACTGCGGCAAGGTGGAAGTCATGGTGCACTCCTGACTGATCGGTGCCTGACACCACCACCCTACGGCCCCACCGTCTTGCTGCCGAGTGTGTGAGTTGGGTCTTCTGAGAGCCCTGGAAACGGCCGAACTCACACACTCGGCAGGAAGTTCATAGGGTGGGGGTATGCGCGACCTCAAGGCACTACAGCACACGCTCCGCGATCTGGACGGCCAGGGATACGGCAGCTACAAACGCCTCAAAGGCACCTATGACATGGGTGGCTTTCGACTCAGCGTGGACCACACGCAGGTGGACCCTTATGCTCCCCCGTCCAAGATCCGCGTGATTCTCACCCGGGACCAGATCCAGCTACCCGGGCACGTGACCCAGACCCGTCCTCAACGGATTGCCGCAGCAGACCACCTGGCCCGGCGTTTTCACCAGGCCGTGCAGGCCCAGAACACGTCCCAGGACCAGCCGCCGCGATCCAAGCCTCGCGGGCGCTACGGCAACGGTTCGTCCCGGGGCGAGACCTCTGCTGTGAAGGCCTACGCCCACGGTCAGCAGGTGCTGGAACGCAGCACGGTGCTCATCACCGATGACCGCGTGGAAGTCCGGCTGGAGGTGGCGCTGCCTGCCGCAGGGCGCCGCATCAAGGGCCGCGCCGCCGAGCACGTTCTCACCCAGCAGTTGCCACAGGCGGTCGCGGCTGCTCTTGAGCCCGGAAACCGGGACGACGACGCCCTGGCCGCCCATGTTCAGCTCTACCTGGACCAACTCCACGTGGCTGAGACCTTGAAGGACCACGGACTGGTGGCCTTTGTGGGAGACGGTGCCGTGTTGCCGCGCAGTGCCGGGGACTCCGATCTGCCCCTGGAACACGGTGCCATCCCGTTCAGCACCCCGGACTCTCTGGCTGTGAGTTTTCAGTTGCCCAGCGGGAGGACCGTGCACGGCATGGGCATCCCGGAGGGCATCACGGTGATTGTGGGCGGCGGTTACCACGGCAAGTCAACGCTGCTGGCAGCCCTCAGCGGCGGGGTCTACCCGCATGTGGCCGGGGACGGCCGCGAATGGGTGATCACCCGCCGCGATGCCGTGGCCATCCGGGCCGAGGACGGGCGCTGCGTGACGGGGGTGGATATCTCACCCTTCATCACCGGACTGCCCACTGGCGTGGACACCCGCGAATTCACGACGACGAACGCCAGCGGCTCCACGTCCCAAGCCGCCAATCTGTTGGAGGCTCTGGAAGCCGGCACCTCCACCGTGCTGATCGACGAGGACACCTCCGCCACGAACTTCATGATCCGTGATGACCGGATGAAACGCCTGATCCCTCCGCACAGGGAACCCATCACCCCGTTCGTGGAGCGGGTCAAGCCCATGTTGGAACACACCGGGGTCTCCACCGTGCTTGTAGCCGGTGGCTCCGGTGCCTTTTTTGACGCGGCAGATCACGTGATCGCCATGGAGGCCTACCGTCCGCGTGACGTCACTGAGCAGGCCCGGCAGATTGCCCAGGACACACCGTGGGGGGATGAGTCCGATGACGTGGACGTCAACGGCCGTGAGGTGGCACCGTTCCGTGCCCGCACCCCGCGGATCTTGCATGCACCCAGCTTGAATCCACGCTCCAAGACCAAACCCAATCGAGCCCGTGGGCGCACGGAGATTCAGGTGGGCCGCCAGAACATTGACCTGTCCGCCGTCTCTCAGCTGGTGGATGCCGGTCAAACCGCGGCGCTGGCGCGAGCCCTGGATGAACTGGCCACCACCACACCCCACAACGTGGCCCTGGAACGTGCGGCATTCGAGCGGATCTGCAGCATGGAACGCGATGGGCTGGATGCGCTCAGTGCTCATGGCGGGCACCCTGGCTACCTGGCAGCGCCCAGGCAACAAGAGCTCCAGGCTGCCGTCAACCGGTTCAGAGGCCTTAGATTGGCCAACGGGTCCGCCCAGCGGGCCAACGACTGAGGTCCGCCGCCGCTTCCGAGCAGAATGGAGCAGGTCATGCACACACGTACTTTGGGACAGGGTTTGGAAGTCTCGGCCATTGGTCTGGGATGCATGGGCATCTCCCAGTCCTACGGCCCCAACCCCGGCGACCACGCCGCCATGGTGCAGGTACTGCGGGACGCTGTGGATGCCGGTGTGACGTTTTTTGACACCGCCGAGGCCTACGGTCCCTTCCACAACGAGGAAGTGCTGGGTGCGGCCCTTGAGCCGGTGCGCGACCAGGTGGTGCTGGCCACCAAGTTCGGCTGGCAGATCACGGACGGTCAGATCACCGGCCTGAACAGCCGCCCGGAACAGATCCGGCGGGTGGCTGAGGAATCCCTGAAGCGGCTGCGCACGGACCGGATCGACTTGTTCTACCAGCACCGAGTGGACCCGGATGTGCCCATGGAAGAGGTGGCCGGTGCAGTGGGTGATCTGGTGGCCGAAGGCAAGGTCCTGCACTTCGGCCTCTCAGAGCCCGGTGCACATTCCCTGCGGGCCGCCCACGCCGTGCACCCGGTCACGGCCGTCCAGAGCGAATACTCACTGTGGACCCGTGACCCGGAACCGGAGATTCTTCCGGCCTGTGCCGAGTTGGGCATCGGCTTTGTCCCCTTCAGTCCCCTGGGCAAGGGTTTCTTGACGGGCCAGGTGACGACGTCGTCGTTCAGCGAAGGTGACATCCGCGCCACGATCCCGCGTTTCCAGGAGGAAAACCGCCAGGCCAATCAGGCGCTGGTGGACCATGTCCAGGCCCTGGCGGCCTCCAAGGAGGCCACTGCAGGTCAGGTGGCGCTGGCGTGGTTGCTGGCGCAGCAGCCGTGGATCGTGCCGATCCCCGGCTCCCGGCGCATCAAGCGGATTCAGGAGAACGTGGAAGCCACCCACGTTGCACTCAGCGCCGATGATGTGGCGGACCTCAATCGACTGGCCGCGCGAATCGGAGTACAGGGCGAGCGTTACAACGCGGCCCACATGGGCATGGTGGGCCGCTGAGACCAGGCCGGGCACTGAACGGTCAGGTGAGCTTTGGGGCCTTGGGGCGGTAGTGGCTGTCGTCGTTGACGTAGGCGTAGTAGATGCCGATCATCAATCCGCCGCCCACAAAGTTGCCCAGCAGTGCCACACCCACGTTGGCCACAGCCGCCAGGATGTCGATGCCGTGGTTGAGGCCAACCACCGTGAACAGCACCGTGTTGGCCACTGAGTGTTCCAGGCCCATGAAGGCAAAGACGAACACGGCCGCAATCATGGACAGCGCCTTGGTGATGTCGTCCTTGATGTAGCCGTTGTAGATCAGCAGCATGGCCAGGTTGATCATGAAGTTGCACAACACCGCACGGACGAACAAGTCTCCGTAGCCCTCCCAGCCGCCGGTGACGTAGCCGAGTTTGATGTCCACGGCAGCCAACATGGCCTCCCCCGCAGCCCCCTGCGGGAGCGTGGACAGCGTGTAGAGGACTGCGATCACCAGTCCCCCCAGGAAGTTGCCCAAGAAACACAGCGTCAGGATCTTCAACCCACGCCAGGCGGTGATCCTCCGGTAGTAACCGCCGATGGAGACGATCATCATGTTGGAAGTCAGCAGCTCTGACTTGGTGTAATAGATGAACACCAGAGCCCAACCAAAGGCAATGCCACCCAGGGCTCGGCCGATGCCCAGCAGGGTCTCATCCCCCACCGGAATGGCATCAAAGATGGCGATCAGGCTGAAGTTGGTCACGTACAGGATGGCCACGATCATCCCGGCCATGGCCGCACGCATGAGGAAGCGTTGGACCAGGCTGCCGGTCATCACCGTTTTGGTGTCCAGGGCCTCCAACACCGTGGAAATGAACGCCTTGCCGGGGAACAAGGCCCCCAGGCTGCGTACCTGGGCCGTGTTGGGTCCCACGGCAGGGTCCGGGTTCTCAGAAGATGCGGGCTGCCCGCTGCTGGATGTGCGATCTGTGGCCACTGAAGCATGGTCCCATGCCCATATGACGCCGTATGGCGGGTTTCGCGATATTGCTGCACCAGCCGGGGTGAGAACCAGCACAACCGGTGATCACAAGGTGTGCTCCTCCATGGTGGGCGGCACTGTGCTCAGATCCACCCAACGCATCCAGCGAGGCTCCAGCCCCACCACACACAGGTAGTCCGGGTCACCGCCACCTTCCGGGTGAGCTGTTGCCAAGGCATCGGCGGCGTGCTCGGCCGCATCCCCACCCAGCACACGCGCCACGGCTTCCAGCTGGATCTCCTGGCCCGTTCCGGAGACCACCACCAAGGACACCTCCGGGCGGGACCCGATGTTCAGGGCCTTGCGCGAACGGCGGTCGGTACCGAACACCACGGTCCCGGAACCTGTCACCGCCAGGTTGACCCAGGCTGCTTCCGGGAATTCTCCTTCCACGGGATGTGAGGCCAGGACACCGCCGGGGTTCTCACTGACAAAAACGCTCACAGAGTTTGCAGGTTCCAGGTGCTGATGGGTCACGGGTGCTCCAGCTGTGGTTCGCGGTTCAATGAGGTCGCACGTTTCCTGACGGGCGGCACTGGCCGCTCGTCAGGTCACCTCCATCGCAACACACCGGAGCCGCTCACGTCAGTCTGTGGCGCTGACGTTACGTGACGCAGACTCACCCGTTCTGCTCGTACGCCGCCCGGATCAGCGGTTTCAGTGCTGCGACGTCGTCCGCGGTGGCTTCCGCGCTCAGATGAACCCAGTGTGTTGCCTGGGCAAAGTTCTTGGCGGGTTCAACCTCCAGGCCACTCACCTCGGGAATCTCCGAACGCAATCGAACACCCACGCGCAAGCGCCCGTACGGGCCTGGGGCAACGGCCGCGAACTGGGTGCGGCGGATGAACGGAATGTAGGTGGCTCGCCCTTCCACACTGACCTGGCCGCCGTTGTCACCGGTGTCCAGGCTGAGAATCAGGTCGGTGACCTGGTCATGCAACGGCCGCAGCACCGCCTTCTTCCCGGAGTACAGCTGGTCCACGTACTGCAGTGTGGACGGCGGGACCCATCCGGCATCCAGTGCGGCCATGTGCGCCACGGTGAACTGCGTGTCCTGCGGCAACCCGTGCTCAGTCTTCAACCAGGACCGGACAGCCTTCTGATCCAGTGGATCAGGACCATCGGTGCGGATCAGCTGGATCCATTGCTCCAGGCTGCGGCCCGTTCGATCGGCCATGGAGGCAACCAGGGCAGAGATCATGGCGTTGGGTTCGGGACTCACAGTTCAGCCCTCCAGTTCTTGACGGTTGCGCATCTCCCAGCGCTCCAGCCGGCCCTGAAGGCCACGCCGGACCGATGGCCACTCCGTGCCCAGGACGGAGAACACGACCGTGTCCCGCAAGGTCCCGTCCGGGCGAATGCGGTCATTACGCAGGACACCGTCCTGTTTGGCGCCCAGTCGGGTGATGGCTGCCCGTGACTGGTGGTTGTGCCAATCAGTACGGAACTGCACGCAGGTGCAGTGAAGCTCCTCAAAGGCCCGCTGCATCATGAGCAGCTTCATGGCCGGGTTGACCCCGGTGCCCTGGGCGTAATGCGCCATCCACGTGTACCCGATCTCCAGTCGGCCGTGTTCCGGGGCCAGGTTGCAGAAGGTGGTCATGCCCAAGGCCCGACCGTTACGTGGATGGATGATGGCCCACGGCGCCATGCGTTCCTCCACGTGCAGTTTCAGGCGACGGTCGATCTCCTGCGCCATGGTCTCCCGATTGGGAACAGATGTGTACCAGGTGCGGTGGAGGTCATTGACTTCGGCTGCCGCCACCAGATCATCGTGGTGGGCATGGCTCAGCGGTTCCAGACGAACCCCTGCATGCTGCAGGACCGGGGTGGATGCGTAGCTCACGAACGCAACCGTACCCCGGTCCTGGTCACCGACGACGCGCCCCGGTGGCAACACAGCGTGCCCACCGGAGTGCGACCGAAATCTCAGCGCCTGAACAACCGCGCCAGCAGCCCTGGCGAGTTCTTCTGCGCCGCCAGGACTTCACCGTGGGAGTGCTTGCCGTTGCACCACTGCCCGGCCGGCACGTTCTTTTTCACGGAGTCAATGTGTTGGCCGCATCCGGCCCAGGTGGTCTTGCCGCAGACCGTGCAGGTGACAGCTCGGCACATCTCAGTTCATCTCCAACAGTTCGGGGGCGCGATCGCCCAGGGTGTCCAACAGGGTCAACATGCCTCCAGACAGGGAGGCGGAATCAAAACCGGCCTGGGCCAGCACCCGATGGGCGATGGCCGAACGCACGCCGGACCGGCACAACACTCGAACAGGCTTGTGGCCGGCCGCGGCACGAACCTCATCCAGCCGTTCACGCAACTGGGTGTGCGGGATGTTCAGCGCACCGGGAATCCGCTCCACCTCAAGTTCGGATTCCTGCCGGACGTCCAGCACCAGCCCCTGGTCAAGCCACTGCTCCACGTCTTGCGCGTACCACAGCGGCACCGTGCCATCCAGGACATTGGAACCCAGCATCCCGGCAAAGTTCAGGGGGTCCTTGGCTGATCCGTACGGCGGGGCATAGGCCAGGTCCAGATCGATCAGCTCCTCCACGGACATGCCCGCGCGGATGGCGGTTGCCAACACGTCGATCCGCTTGTCCACCCCGTCCTGACCGGTGGCTTGGGCACCCAGGAGGCGGCCGTCGTCGTGGTGGAAATGGATCACCAGGTGAACCGGTGTGGCCCCGGGAAAGTACCCGGCGTGGTTGTTGGGGTGCAGATGCATGGTGCGGTACGTGATCCCGGCGGCCTCCAGGGCAGCCCGGTTGGCCCCCGTTGTGGCAGCGGTCAGCTCCCCCACGCGCACGACGGCGGTGCCCGCTGCCGTGGGGATCGGCCGAGCCGTGGCAGGACGCAGGATGTGGTCAGCCACCAGTCGCCCCGCACGGTTAGCCGGTCCAGCCAGAGCCACCGGGCGTTTGAGACCCGTCACGGCGTCCGTGGAGAGCACCGCATCCCCCACGGCCCAAACGTTGGGGGCCGAGGTTCGTCCGTGCTGATCCACCAGGTTCGCGCCGCGTTGGCAGTCGATGCCTGCTTCCTGATACGTGCTGGTGTCCGGGCGGACCCCCACGGAGAGCACGATCAGCTCAGCAGGCAGGCGGGTTCCATCAGCCAGCACCACGGTGTCCTGTTGCTCGCCCGACTCCACGGATTCCGCGGCAACCCCGGTGCGGACGGTGACACCCAACCGGCGCAATTCGCGAGTCACGGGGTGAGCCACTTCAGCCTCCAACGGTGGCAGCACGTGGTCCGCCAACTCCACCACGGTGACATCCAGCCCCTGCATGGTCAGGGCTTCTGCGGCCTCCAACCCGATGAAACCGCCGCCCAGGACCACGGCCTGCCGCACTCCCTTGTCCACCGAGTCCCGCATCTGCAGGGCGTCCTCCACGGTGCGCAGCGTCATGACACGTTCGGAGTCCAGCCCCGGCAGAGGTGGCCGGAGCGCAGTGGCACCGGGAGCCAACACCAAAGCGTCATAGGTGATGGTCTGCGTGCCGTCCGGGGTGTTGGCCGTCACCGTCTGCGCTGCGGTGTCCAGGGCCGTCACCTCATGGCGGATCCTGACGTCCAGGTTCAGGGCGGTTTTGAGGGATTCCGGGGTCTGGACCAGCAGCTTGTCCTGATCCTGGATCTCCCCGCTGACGTAGTACGGCAGCCCGCAGTTGGCAAAGGAGACATGCTCCCCACGCTCCAGGACGATGATCTCCGCCTGTTCATCCAAACGCCGAGCACGCGCGGCAGCACTCATGCCGCCGGCAACGCCACCAACCACCACGATTTTCACGGTTGACCCACTTTCCGTCAGTCCTCAGTTCTGGACCAACAATATACCCCTTGGGGTATACGGGCAACCGTGGGAGGCGTGTTGAGCACGGCGCCAACCCCTTGATCAAATCGCCGACCGTGGGGTCACACGCCGCCGGTTTCACCCGCCTCCTCCAGATTGTCCAGCCAGGCCGTCATGACCCGGCGTGCGGCCTCTGACAGCTCGGCCGCATGGACCGGAGCTGCCGCCCGAATGATCCGCGGGATGACGCCTGCGGCAGCCAGTTCAACGCTGTGGCCCACCAACCACTGCTCGATTCGATGAGCCTGGGCCTCCAGAAGAAATTGCAGTCCCAGAATGTTGGGGCCCATCTGAAAGGCCTGGTTCGGAAAGCCTCGGGTCTCCGCCGGGCGAACGGCGCCGTCGGGAATCTCGAATTCGTCACCATGCCAGTGCAGAACGGGGGTTTCCCCCAAAGCTGCCAGGACCGATTCTTGACCCGCCTCTGTGAGGTCGACGGGCCCGTAGCCGATCTCCTTGTGGACTGCCGGGCCCACGGAGGCCCGCAAGGCATGTGCCATGAGTTGAGCCCCCAGACAGATGCCCAGAGTGGGCAGATTCTTGCTCAACCGCGCAGCCAGCACATGCCATTCATCGGCCAGGAAGGGGTAGTTGGCGACGTCGTAGATACCGATCGGACCGCCCAGGACCGCCAGGAGGTCAGCGTCAACCACACGATCGTGGTCCACGGCGTCCACTCCTGCGTCCAGGTACTCCACCTGATACCCGCGATCACGCAGGATCTGCTCCAACAGACCGAGGTCTTCAAAGGCAACGTGTCGGATGGCCAGTGCGCGCATGATGGGCTCCTTCCGCTCCAGATGCGGGAACTCCCCGGTGACGGTGAACATGAGTTTCAGCCAGCATGGAACCTGCCAATACGTGCCGCAGCAAGGACTGTTACCTGATCGGTAGTGCTGTCACAGTTGCTTCCCAGCTTCAATCATCTTCAGAAGAAGTTGATCAACACCACGTAGGTCAGTGTCCCCGATCCCACGCTCAGCAGGGTCCGGCGCCCACACCCCAGATGTACGACGACGGTGACAACACCCGCCACCAGCGCCTTGACCAGATGTGAAGATCCGCCGTGGGCGGCGTCGGCAAAAGTCACGGCGGCCAGAACTGCCAGGACACCCACAGGCATCCAGACGGCCATGGTCAGGACAAACCGGGATTCGCGCAGGGGTTTGAGCAGCGCAAACGGCAGTGCCCTCAAGCTGAAAGTGATGATGAACATGATGGCCAGAACGGCCAACACGTAACCCAGGTTGTCCACGGTTCACACCACCCCGGAATCACGGGCGGATGAACCAAAACGCCCTGAACGGACGGCGAGTAGGAACCGCAACACCAACAGAAATACGAACAGCAACAGCGCCACGAATAAGGCGGAGTCCGGGATCACCAGGTAAGCCACGGCAGAGCTGGCTGCAGCCAACAGCAGGGAAGGCACCTGTGCGCGTGACCGGGCCGCATCCAGGGTGAGTGTGATGAACAGAGCACACAGGGCGAACTCCAGGCCTGCAATGGGCGCCGGCAGCAGGGACCCCGCCAACACCCCCACCAGTCCACCAACGATCCAGTAGAGGTGGAAGGAAAACTGCATGGCCAGCAGGCGCCGACCCGTCCACCCCTGCGGCTGGGCGGCTGTGACGGCGTAGGCCTCGTCGATCATGGCGTAGACCGAATAGACCTTGGCCAGCGGGTTAGGCACCACGTGCAAGGGGAAAGAGAACGAATAGAAGACGTGGCGGAAGTTGACCAGGAAGGTGGTCAACGCAATGGTCAGCAGGGGCGTTCCGGCTGAGATCAAACCGACCATGAGCAGTTCCAAGGAACCTGCGAATCCCGCCACGGACATGGCCGGCGCCAACCACCACGGAAACCCCGCCTGATGCACCAGCAGCCCGAAGGCCACTCCCAACGGGAACAGCCCAAGGCCTGCCGCCAGGGATAAGGTGACCCCCTGCCTGATCTCACTTCGCACCGCATGCATTGATCCATCATCCCGCACCGCGTGACATACATTTCACGATCCACGTGCATCGATGCACTTGCATGATTACTATGCAAATCAACATGCACTTGCATTGAGTGCCTGTTCGCACACGCACCCCCCAGGAGAACACAGTGTCACCCCGCCACACCTCTTCCACC
>NZ_JROX01000111.1:0-11132 GCF_000800955.1 Kocuria sp. ZOR0020 | reverse complement strand
ACAACACCCACGCAACACCCGCACCACAGCCGAATCCCAGCCGAGAAGCGATTTGTGCCGTCCATCAGAGCTGACGGACGGCACAAATCACCGCTCGGCGCGAAGGGGCCGGAAGGCGGGTAAGGTCCAGATAGATCAGTCGTCCGTGACCACCAGTTCCACCGGGATGTTGCCGCGGGTGGCGTTGGAGTACGGGCAGACCTGGTGCGCCTTCTCCGCCAGTTCAACGGCCTGAGCATGGTCCATCTCCGGGATCACGATTTCGAGCGTGACCTCGAGTGCGAATCCGCCGTCGTCGTTGGGGCCGATGCCCACCCGGGCTCCCACACTGGAATCGCCCAGGTCAACCTTCTGGTTGCGAGCCACCAACTGCAGCGCTGAGTGGAAGCATGCCGCGTAACCGGCGGCAAACAACTGCTCCGGGTTGGCGCCGTCACCGGAGCCGCCCATCTCCGTGGGTGCGGCCAGATCCAGGTCCACGCGGCCGTCCGTGGTGCGGGTGTGGCCGTTGCGGCCGGCCCCGGTTGCAATAGCTTCTGCGGTGTAAACGCTTGCCATGATTCCTCCTGTTGTGGGTACTGCTGGATTGTTGTGCTCGCGCATCTCAGCGCGGGGTGTGTATGGATTGGTCCGCGGCTGCGGTGAACCGTTGGGCCAGTTCCCGCAGGGTGCGGGCTTCTGACTCCGTCATGTTGATGGCCCCCATGATCTCCGCCTGGATGGCTGCGGCCCGCCCCTCAAGGTCGCGCCCGGAAGGGGTCAGGTGAATGCTCACCCGCCGCTCGTCGCCCGATTCACGACGACGCTCCACCAGCTTGGCACCCTCCAACCTCTTGAGCAGCGGGGACAAGGTGCCGCTGTCAAGGTGGAGGCGGTGGCCGAGTTCGGAGACGGTCAGGCCATCTTGTTCCCACAGGGCCACCAGGGTGATGAACTGCGGGTAGGTCAGACCGAGCTGCGGTAACCCTGCCCGGTAGGCGTTGGTCATGGCTCGGGAGGCCGCGTGCAGGGCAAAGCACAGTTGGTCATGAAGCGCGGAGGTCGAGGTCATGTTGTTAATGTAGCGCGCAATTGAATTGCGCACAACTGATTTGGGTGCGGTTCACGGCGGTGTTCGCGCGGTCATGGCATCCTGACGGTGCCACCAGCTGCTGAGCTCAGGGAGAACCCATGCTCGAGACCACAGGGAAGTCCACACCCCACATCCAGCCCCAGGGCGCCCCCATTGCGGAGACCATCCTGCTGCCGGGTGATCCCCTGCGGGCCAAGTTCATTGCAGAGACCTACCTGGAGGACGCCCAGCAGTTCAATCAGGTCCGCGGCATGTTGGGCTTCACGGGCACCTATCAGGGCAAGGAGGTCTCCGTGATGGGCACCGGCATGGGCATGCCGTCCATGGGGATCTACAGCTGGGAACTGATCAACGTGTTCGGTGTCAAGAACTTGATCCGCGTGGGTTCTTGTGGGGCGTTGCAGGATGAGCTGAACCTCTACGACGTCGTGATTGCCCAAGGTGCTTCCACGGATTCCAACTACGCGGGCCAGTACCAACTGCCGGGGACTTTTGCCCCGTTGGGCTCATACCGTCTGTTGGAACAGGCCAAGCGGGCGGCTGACGAGCAGGGTGCTCGGACCCATGTGGGCGGCGTGGTCTCCAGTGACGTCTTTTACAACGCCAACGTTCAGGTCAACCACCGCTGGGCTTCCATGGGCATGTTGGCCGTGGAAATGGAGGCGGCCGCTCTCTACATGAATGCTGCTGCGGCCGGGGTGGCTGCACTGGCCTTGTTCACGGTCAGTGACCACATCATGCGCCAGGAGGAAACCACGCCGGAGGAGCGCCAGACGGCGTTCACCCAGATGATGGAGATCGCCCTGTCCCTGGCCTGACCGCCCCGCGCCCCATACGCGCCGAGACCTCCGATACAGCCCTTCGCTGAGCGAATTTTGGGCTTTGTCAGGGGTCTCGGCGTGAGGAGGGGTGGGTCAGCGCTTGTTCTGCTCCACCAGGAGTGTGGTGTTCTGTGCGGTGCGCACCATGGCCACGTAGAATTCGATGGTCACGCGGAACAAGATGATGTAGACGAACGCAAACACTGCGCCGAACAGGAAGGTCAGAACTCCGCCAGCGGCCGAGTCCAGAAAGGCGATGGCCGTGAACAGCAGCCAGCCCAGCACAATGGCTGCCAAACCGATGCCAAAGAGCACGCCGGCAAACCGGATGGTGACAAAGTTCTTGAAGGAGAAGTCGAACAGCGCCTTGAAGAAGTTGGGCTCACCGGAGTTGGTCCCGCGTGCCGGAGCGCCGGTGGGCTGACCGTAGCCTTGGTTCTGGGGCGGCACGTAGCCGTAACCGGGGTTGGCCTGCTGCCCGGGGTTGTGAGCCGACTGCCCGGCCACAGGGGCACCGGCGGTCTCAGATGCAGGTCCCTGCGGGGCCTGGTACTGCGGCGGCCCCGGGTTGTTCTGAGGCTCCGGGTTGGTGGAGCCGTGGCTTTCGGGGGGTGTGTGAGACATGTTCATCCTTGTGGGAGTTGTTTGGGACCCACCCAGTCAACTCGGCGTCGTCGTCGTGGACAAACTGGGCTCGCCGTGTTCCGTTCTGTGACCCGCCGCCTCTGCTCCCCGCCGAGACCTCCGATACAACCCTGCCCAGCGTGAAAATCGGGACTTTTCGGAGGTCTCGGCGGCAAGCTGCGGAGGGGGTGGGCGTGACCGAGCCCGGTAGGATCAGTGACGGCGATCTCAGCGGCGGGCGCCCACCCTTGGTGCTGGCCGCGATGCCACCAGCACTTGACACAACAAAGCGGCTGTCACAACGACGTGCGGCCGCGGAAGCAGGGCATCAGTGTCTGCAGTTGAAACATGGGCCGACCGTGAGACCCGCGCGGAGGCCATGGTTCCGGTCATCGGCAAGCTCTACCGTGAAAACAAGGCGGTCCTGAACATTCACGGACGGTCCTTGGTCCACAAGTCCGTCACGGACATTCTCAAGGCGCACCGGTTTGCGCGCCGTGTGGTGGGGGAGGAGCTGACCACCGAACGTTCGTGGGAGATGCTTCAAATCCTCCAGGGCTTGAAGTTGGGGACTTGCCAGATCGACCTGGGCAAGTTGGCCGCAGGACTGGCGGAGTCCCAGCGCGAGGACGTGGAGCAGTACCTGCGGGAGCAGCTGGCTCCGGTGGTGGACCAGCAAGGCCAGAACACCTCGGAAACCCGCGATGTGGTGCTCTACGGCTTTGGGCGAATCGGCCGCCTGTTGGCCCGGATCCTGGTGGAGCGTTTTGACGGCACCGGCCTGAAGCTGCGCGCCGTGGTGGTGCGCAAGAAGCCGGGCAATGACCTGGTCAAGCGTGCATCCTTGCTGCGCCGCGATTCCATCCACGGCAAGTTCAACGGCTCCATTGTGGTGGATGAAGAGCGCAACGTGATTTCCGCCAACGGTGTGGACATCCAGGTGATCTACGCCGATTCCCCGGAATCCGTGGACTACCGCGAGTACGGGATCGATGACGCCATCCTGATTGACAACACCGGTGTGTGGCCTGATTCGGAAGGCTTGGCGCGTCACCTGGAGTCCCCCGGGGTTTCCAAGGTCTTGCTGACGGCACCTGGCAAGGGCGAGATGAAGAACATTGTGTGCGGGGTCAACGACTCTGACATTGCCCCGGAAGACCGGATCATCTCCGCGGCATCCTGCACCACCAACGCCATCACCCCGGTGGTCAAGGTGATCAATGACCGTTACGGCATCCAGCAGGGTCACGTGGAGACGGTGCACGCGTTCACCAATGACCAGAACCTGACGGACAACTACCACAAGGGCGAACGCCGTGGACGTGCGGCCGGGATCAACATGGTCATCACGGAGACCGGTGCGGCCAAGGCCGTGGCCAAGGCTCTTCCGGAGATGGAAGGCAAGCTCACGGGCAACGCCATTCGCGTTCCAGTGCCGGATGTGTCCATGGCCGTGTTGACGCTGCAGCTGGATCAGGCGCCGGCCGATGCGGAGGAACTGAACCAATTCCTGCGGGGGATCTCCCTGGACTCTCCGCTGAGCCGACAGATCGACTTCACGGACTCCCCGGAGACCGTTTCCTCCGATCTGGTGGGTTCCCGCTACGCCTGCGTGGTGGACGGTTTGGCCACGGTGGTCAACAACAAGACCGTGGTGGTCTACGCCTGGTACGACAACGAATTCGGCTACTCCAGCCAGGTGGTCCGGGTCTGCGCCAAGATGGCGGACATTGCCCAGCCCAAGTTCCCGTCGAACTGGACTCACGCCGCGGATGTGCCCGCTAACTGAGGTTCCGGGGCGCGTGGTCCGCCCAGAGTCATCGCTTGATCTGCCGCAGGCTGCCGTCCAGCCGTGTGGTCCATCCCCGGGCATCCAGATGCTCCAGCAGCGGGATGGCCACACGGCGGGTGGTGCCCCACGCCTGCCGTGCCTGGCTGGTGGTGAATGGTTGCGGGAGCTTGGCCAGTTCACGCATGGCAAGTGCTGGGGTGGCGGGCAGTACGACGACGCCGTCGCCCAACCTCAGCACTCTTCCCAACCGTTCGGCGGTGGCCAGCTCCTTGGGTCCCAGGCCCCAGCCCTGGAGGTCGTAGGCTTCCGGGGCCTCGAACGGGTGATCGGACAGGTGCTGTTCCAAGGCCTGTAGACCTGCCTCCCCCGGTCCCAGGTCAGGGGCGTGGGTGGGCTGCGCCAGATAGCCGTTGGCCTGGGCCAAGTCCGTCCGTGCAATCACGGCCTGGACCAGGGCCGGATCGGCTATGCCCAACACCTCCGTGGCTGCGCCCACCGCAAGGCCTTGGGCCATGCGGTTCTTGCGATGCGCCTCCGCCACCGCTGAACGTACGGCCTCCACCCAACTGGTCAGTTGGGGTCGGTGCACCCACCATCCGGCCAGTTCCAGGACCTCGGTGGAGGCTGGTTCCGCAGAGCTGTCCTTCAGCAGACCCAGCTGTTTCAGACGGTTCGTGGAAACCGCCCCGTGGCGGATGACCAGGGGGGTGGCATCGCCGTCGTCGGGGAGGGAGCGCAACCAAGCGGTGTGGCGTGCGCTGTCGCCGCGGCGGGTCAGCGGGTGGGGGTCGATGTCCAGGATGCGGCCGCCGCCCAGGACCACCTCTCCGGCCGGGTAGCGCAGGACCACACGGTCACCGGGGATCACGGGGATGCTGCGGTCAATGCGCAGGCGGGCGTGGTGGTCGTCGAACGGGCGCAGGCGTGCGGGGAAGGCGGCACTGCCCACGTGCACCACCACACCCGTGGGTACCTCCGTGAAGGCGGGGCCGGTGGTGCGGCGGAGGTCGAACTCGTGGGCTGTGGGCCATGCGCCGAGAGTGACCAACGCCTCTCCGCGGCTGATCTGATCTGCGGAAACGCCCCGCAGGTTGATGGCGGCGCGGGTGACGGGGAGCAGTCGCGGGGTTGTGCTGTTGTGGCTCTGCAGTCCGCGCACCGTCACGGATGCGCTGGTGTCCCCGATCAAACTGAGTGTCTGGTCCACGCTGACGGTACCGGCCCCCAACGTCCCGGTGGCCACGGTGCCGGCGCCCTTGATGCTGAAGGCGCGGTCCACCCACAGGCGTACACGATCGGTGGGATCGGGTTCGGGGGTGGAAGCCAGAACGGCGTCCAGGACGGTGCGGAACTCCTCCAGACCGGTGCCGTCAACTGCGGAGACTGCCACCACCGGGGCGTCGTGCAGCCCCGTGGCCGCCAATTCTTGCCGGACCTCCCGGGCCACCTGTTCCACCCGCTCCGGAGCGCGATCCACCCGGCTGAGCACAATCACCCCGCGGTTGATGCCCAATGCGGCCACGGCATCGCGGTGATCAGAAGACTGCGCCTGCCACCCCTCATCAGCGGCCACCACAAAACACACCACGGGAGCTGGTCCCAACCCCGCCAGCATGTTGCCCAGGAATCTTTCATGACCCGGGACGTCCACAAAGGACACCTCCCGCCCGGATGCCAGCGTGGTCCAGGCAAAGCCCAGGTCAATGGTCGCTCCGCGGCGCTTCTCTTCCGCCCACCGGTCCGGCTCAATGCCTGTGACGGCGCGGATCAGGGTGGATTTGCCGTGATCCACGTGCCCGGCGGTGGCCACCACGTGACTCATGTCAGCTCGTCGGTAGAGGTTGCAGTCTCCAGTGCATGGAGGGATGTGTAGCGCTGTTTCTGGACAAAAGCACTGCCCCTGCCCTTATTTTTGTGAGGTATCGGCTGGTGTAGTGCCCTGTGCTCCGGATCGCCGCGGCGCGAGAGCAGAAAAACCTGGTATGTACCGGCCTTCCAGAAGGTATTGCGCGATGCCCGTATGACCTTGGCGATCTGTCTATCGTATCGAATCTCAGATTTGTCCAGTTGGGCGGCGTATTCGTCCGTCCAAGGGACGTCATCCACGCGGTGGAGTATGCGAGGTACTTCTGATTTGATCTCCCGGTGACTGTAGAAGGCGATTCGGTCAATGGGCCGGAAGCTTCGGCCTGCCTGGCAGACATAGGCGAAATCAGAAAGATAGAGATCCCAAGCATGTTTGGCCGGCACGATCACGGTGTCGCTCCCAGTGTCCGGGCGCTGGGTGTAGACGTCGCTGTGGCGGCCCACATCTTCGAGCCATCGCGCAGCATCTAAACTGATGAACTCGGCCAGGCGCATGACTCGCCGCATTTCGAAAGGGATGTCCACATTGAGTGTGGAGTCGTGGTGTGCAAGCCGATTCCGGAATTTCCGCACGGCTTCAACCTCCCTGGCGACATCTTTTCTGATTCCGGAGGAATTAGGGAACGCTTTGTGCAGGCATGCTCGCCAAAGTTCCTCGTACTTGGCTCCCAACATCCCGGCCCAGAATCCGAAAGAAAGCCCCGCTATGATTTGATGTCGTGTATCACGGTTCTCATTTCGAAGTCGTTGACGGACTGTTTGGATGGCCACAGAAGTTTCGTCGTTCATGGGTGGCCTGGACAAGAACCAAGGAATGGCGCGGGTATTTTCCTTGAAATACAAAGCGAGCTCTCGGTCGATTGCATTTCGGAGGAGCACTTCCAGATGGGCCACCGTCTCAAAGGCGGCCGCAGACATCTGTGTACTCCACGTGTAGAGCTTCAGTGCCTCTTCCAGTTCGCCGTGTGACCTGTCTGCGTAGGGTCCCAGCCGCTGTGCTGACAGCTGCTCACAGACCCTCTCCGGCGAATACTGGACCATGTCTTCTCCCGGTGCTAATCTTTTTTTGAACGCCCCGGCAGCGCCTCTGATGCAAGCGCCCGGGGCTTTTTCTCGCCCTGGTGACCGAGACTAGTCGACAAGGTTGGGAATGACAGTTGGGTCCTTGCCACGTGACTCATGTCAGCCCATCCAGTGCGGCGATCACGGCGGTGGCCAGGCGGTCGTCGTCGTGCTCGGGGATGCAGCGCAGGTCAACCAGGCAGGCGCCGTCGTGCACCCGACCCACGACGGCGGGGCTGCCTTTCCTCAGCGTGTGCGCCACAGTTTCCGGCAGGGCCACGGCCCAACCGGGAAGCGGAACTCCGGGGGCGCCACCGCCTCCCACGCGGCCGTCATGGGGGACCACCCCGATGTCGCGATGCCCTGCCTGGGCCGCTAGATGTGCCAGGCGATCGGCACGGACCCGCAATCGATCGGGGTCGGCGTGAAGGTATTGCGGAACCGGTGGTTCTGGGCCAGTGAGAGTGGCTTCCAGTGCAGCAAGGGCGAGTTTGTCGCAGCGGACGGCCCGTGCCAACGGGTGTTTGGCCAACTTCTGGATGATCTCCGTGCGCCCCAGCAGTAGCCCGGCCTGCGGGCCACCCAGCAGCTTGTCACCGCTGGCGATCACCAGATCCGCACCGGCCTCCAGTGCGGATCTCAGGTCGGGTTCGTCGGGCACCTCGGGATCGTGGTGCAGCAGCCCGCTTCCCACGTCCACGATCAGGGGAACGCCTGCCGTCTGGGCCACGGTGCTCAGTTCTGAAATCTCCACCCCGGAGGTGAATCCGCTGACTCGGAAATTGCTGGGGTGGACCTTGAATATGCAGCCCGTGTTCTCACCGATGGCCTGTGTGTAGTCGCTCAGGTGGGTCCGGTTGGTGGTGCCCACCTCACGTAACAGCGCCCCGGTGGAGGTCATCAGATCGGACAGGCGGAACCCCGCACCAATCTCCACGAACTCACCGCGGCTGATGACCACCTCCCGCTGGAACGAGAAAGTCGTTGTGGCCAGCACCAACGCCCCAGCGCCGTTGTTGACCACCAAGGCGTCCTCCGCTGCAGGACAAGCATCCAGCAGGGCTTGGCGGGCACCCACGCCTCGTTTGGAGCGGCGCCCGGAGTCCAGGTCCATCTCCACGTCCACGTATCCGGTTGCATCCGTGACCGCCTGCTGAGCGGCCGGGGACAGCGGCGCCCGTCCCAGATTGGTGTGCACCACAATTCCGGTGGCATTCAGGACCGGGGTCAACGACGACGCCCCGTGGTCCTCCAGTGATCCGATCAGCTCACCGGCCACAGCATCCGGGGTGATCTCGCCGGCGCGTGCTCGGTCCTGTGCTGCGCGGATGCGGGCCTTGACGGTGGCAACCGACAGACGTTGAGTGGCCTTCAGGACTTCGGGCAGTCTCATCAGATCGTCCGTGCGTGGGATGGCCCGCCGGGGATCGTGTTGTGCCACTCGGTTCACCTTTGCCAGGGGAGGGGCACCGGGCGTCGTCGTCGTGCAGCGGCTGCGGTGCCTGAAGTTTGGCGGAGGCGGACGGGAATCGAACCCGCCAGACCGAGCTGCTCGGTCTCACCGGTTTTGAAGACCGGGGTACCCACCAGGAATACGGACGCCTCCGTCACGGGAATCTATCACCGGTACGGTGACTCCATGGCCCCTGACGCGCAAGCCCCGCAGACCCTGAACCGCCTGACCAGCTACGCCCACGGGGGCGGGTGCGCGTGCAAGATCCCGCCCGGGGAGTTGGAGGACGCGGTCCGTCACCTGGAGGGGCAGTCGCACCCTGACGTGTTGGTGGGCCTTGACGACGGCGACGACGCAGCCGCCGTCCGCATCCAGGACAACCTTGCGGTTCTGTCCACTGCGGATTTCTTCACCCCCGTGGTGGACAACGCCTACGACTGGGGGCGAATTGCGGCCGCCAATGCCCTGTCCGACATCTACGCCATGGGTGGCAGCCCGGCGGTGGCCATCAACTTGGTGGGCTGGCCTCGCGGAGTGCTGCCCATGGAGCTGATGTCTGAGGTACTGCAGGGTGGTCTGGACATCGGCAAACAGGCCGGTTGTCCGGTGATCGGGGGCCACACCATAGTTGACCCCGAACCCAAATACGGCATGGCAGTCACCGGCACCGCCGACCCTGCGCACCTTCTGCGCAACGACGCCGCCGTCGCCGGCCTGCCCATCACTCTGACCAAACCCATCGGGTTGGGACTGCTCAACAACAGGCACAAGAAGACCGGTGAGGTGTTCGAGGCGGCGATCGCCACCATGACCCAGCTCAACCGCGATGCGTCACAAGCTGCCGTGGCCGCCGGGTTGAAGGCCGCCACGGATGTCACGGGCTTTGGACTGCTGGGCCACCTGTTCAAGATGGCCCGGGCTTCAGGGGTCCATGCCGTGATCGACCGGTCGGCCGTGCCGATGGTGGACGGTGCGGCGGAAGCCCTGCGTGACGGATTCATCTCCGGTGGCACCCGGCGCAACCTGGACTGGGTACGTCCGCACCTTGAGGCGGGCTCGGGCATCACGGAGGAGGACCTGCTGGTCTTGGCGGATGCCCAGACCTCTGGTGGCCTGCTGGTGGTGGGTGAGCTGCCGGGTCACCCGGTGATCGGCGAGACGGTTGCCCCCGCAAGCGGTACCCCCGCAGGCCAAGTCACCGTCCGCTGACACCCTGATCCTTCCGCCGAATAGGCCTTTTGATCGCTGCTGACCCACTCAGGGGCGATCAAAGGGCCTACTCGGCGGGTGGAGAGGAACGTTCAGCCCACGGTGGTGATGGAGTCGCCCGTTTGGCCGACCGCACGGCGCGCTTCCAGACGACGGCGCTGCGGTTCGATCGTGTAGCGCGGATCCCGCGCTGAGTTCAGACCTGCGTAGAAGACCCCGAACCTTGTGCAGGCAGATGCCCCCAGCAACGCCACCCCGGACACGGATGCCACGGCACGGTTGCCACCACCCACCAGGGTTCCCAAACCGCCCACCAGCAGCAGCCGTTCGGTCCACTTCAAAAGCACACCGGGTGTTCCCTGGTGCAGCGGTTCTGCGGCCACCGGGTCCATGCGAGACTCCATGACTTTCTGCGCCACCACATCCCCCACCACACCGGCCAGAGCCAGGTATCGGGCAGGGCGGGCCTCATCCACCGGGGTGGTGATCATGGCCAACCCACCAGAGGCCAGGGAAGCTGAACTGACAAAAACGAACGGCAGATCCTCCCGGGCGGCGTTCCACGTGGGCATGGCGGTGTCGGACAGCAGCACGGCCGTGTACCCGGCCAAGGGCGCTCCGAACAGTCCCGCACCCACCCCGGACCAAGGCTCCACAGCACGCAGCACGCAACGCAACGGCCCCAGGGGCAACCGCGAACCGGTCCATCGGTCCACCTCGGAAACTGCCGCCACACCGGCACAGGTGCTGAAGGTGACCAACACCCACGAACCCAGACTCATGGGGGAGGTGGGCTTGATGGTGCGCAGCATGTGCAGGAAGCGTTCGGGACGGCCAAGATCTGCAATCAACGCGGTGCTGCCCACGGCGGAGCCGAGCATGGCGGCCAGCCGGGCATTGCGCCGCAGTATGGGCCGATCCGTCAGCTGGGCCCCCAGTGCCAACAAGGCAGAGCCTCCGGCCACGCCACCCAGGAACAGATAGGTGGCAATCTCCTTCTTCCACGGAGGGGCCTTGACCACGGGCCGTCCGTAATAGCTGGTGTACGGCTCCACATGGGCATCGGGCACCACGGGAATCTCCCGGGCGCCGTCGTTGCCGCGCCGGAACCAGCTGCCAGGACCCCCGGGCCGTCCGGCCGAACGGCGCCCCCGGCGACGTCGTCCCTCCGGTGGCCGGTAGTTGTCGAACTCGGAAACGCTCACCGGCGGCCCCCCGCCACGAATGCGGCGG
>NZ_JROX01000110.1:0-5004 GCF_000800955.1 Kocuria sp. ZOR0020 | reverse complement strand
CAGCCTGAGCGGCGGGGCACAGCCTGAGCGGCGGGGCACAGCCTGATCCCTGATCAGCAGAGCCTCATCGCAACAGCAGCACAGGAAACGACGGGTCGGACTCATGGGCGATAAGATGGCCCGGGTCCGGCCCGTCGTCGTTGTGGTGGGTGCGGATCCGCTCGGCAGCGCGCTGACCGAGGCCCAGACTTTCAAGAATCCTGAAACGGAGCTCTCCTTGGCACTGCGACTGTCCACCTTGTTCCTGCGAACCCTGCGCGAGGACCCCGTAGACGCTGAGGTGGCCAGCCACCGTCTCCTGGTGCGCGGCAGCTACATCCGCCGTGCGGCCCCCGGTGGTTTCACCTGGTTGCCGTTGGGCATGATTGTGCTGCGCAAGATCGAGGCGATCGTGCGTGAGGAGATGAACGGGATCGGCGGCCAGGAGGTGCTGTTCCCGGCGTTGCTGCCGCGTGAGCCGTATGAGGCGACCGGCCGTTGGGAAGAGTACGGGGACAACTTGTTCCGGCTGAAGGACCGCAAGGAAGCGGACCACCTGCTGGCCCCCACGCACGAGGAAGTTTTCACCTTGCTGGTCAAGGACCTGTACTCCTCCTACAAGGACCTGCCCGCGATTCTTTACCAGGTGCAGACCAAGTACCGGGATGAAGCCCGCCCGCGCGCAGGCTTGATCCGCTCGCGCGAGTTCATCATGAAGGACTCCTATTCTTTTGACGTGGACGATGCCGGCCTGGCCGAGTCCTACCGCCTGCACCGTGAGGCCTATGTGCGCATCTTCATGCGTCTGGGCCTGGAAGTGGTTGCGGTTTCTGCCGACTCGGGTGCCATGGGTGGTTCCCAGTCGGAGGAGTTCTTGTTCCCCACGGCCATTGGTGAGGACACCTTTGTGCGCTCCCCGGGTGGTTATGCCGCCAACGTTGAGGCCGTGACCACTGTGGTGCCGGATTCCGTTCCCCACAACGACGCACCGGACGCCGTGGTGTTGGACACCCCTGATTCGCCCACCATTGACACGTTGGTGGAGCAGTCCCAGAGCCTGCACCCGCGTGAGGACCGGCCGTGGACACCGGCGGACACCTTGAAGAACGTGGTGGTCAAGGTGACCCGTCCGGATGGTGAAACCCAGCTGGTGGCCATCGGTCTGCCCGGGGACCGCAACGTGGACCTCAAACGCTTGGAGGTCAGCCTGGGGGACGTTCTGGAGATCGCCGGTGAGATCGACGTCGAGCAGGCCGGTGACGAGGACCTGAAAACTCAGCCGTTGATCGTCAAGGGCTACCTGGGCCCGGGCCTGACCTTGAACGAACCGTTGCTGGGGGAGAAGTCCGCCACGGGCCTTCCATACTTTGTGGATCCCCGCGTGGTGGAGGGCACCCGCTGGGTGACCGGTGCCAACGTTGCCGGACAGCACGTGTATGACCTGGTGGCAGGCCGTGACTTCACCTGGGATGCTGCCATTGAGTGCGCCCAGGTGCTGCCGGGTGACCCTGCACCGGATGGTTCGGGCCCGCTGGAAGCTGCCCGCGGGATCGAGATGGGCCACGTTTTCGCCCTGGGGCGCAAGTACGCTGAGGTGCTGGGCCTGAAGGTTCTGGATCAGAACGGCAAACAGGTTGTGGTGACCATGGGCTCCTACGGGTTCGGGGTCACCCGTGCCGTGGCCGCCCTGGCGGAAGCCAACCATGACGACAAGGGCCTGATCTGGCCGCGCGCCGTTGCTCCCGCTGACGTGCACGTGGTGGCCACGGGCAAGGGGCCTGAGTTCATGGCCGAGGCGGAAAAGGTCGTGGAGGAACTGGAAGCCCAGGGACTCTCCGTGCTCTTTGACGACCGTCCCAAGGTTTCCCCCGGCGTGCGCTTTGGCGATTTTGAACTGCTGGGTGTGCCCACCATGTTGGTGGTCGGCCGTGGCTTGGCAGACGGTGTTCTGGAACTGAAGGACCGTGCCACCGGTCAGGCTCAGGAGATCGCCCGTGAAGGTGTGGGCCACGCTGTTGCCACCGCCATCGGAGCTGAGGCATGAGCGATCAGGAACTCACCGCCGCGTTGCGTGACCTGCTGACCCCTGTGATTCAGGACTCCGGGTTGTACTTGGAGGAGATCGAGATCCGCGGGGCCGGTGAGACCCGCGTGGTCCAGGTCTTGGTGGACCTGCCCGAGGACACCACCGAAGGCGTGGACATGGATGACATCGCCCGGGTCTCCCACGCCATCTCCGATGCACTGGACCAGCATGATCCGGTGGACGGACCTGCCTATGAGCTGGAGGTCTCCTCTCCGGGGGCCGCCCGGGAACTGAAGCAGCTACGCCACTGGAAACGCTCAGTGGGACGTCACGTTGCCGTCACACCCTTGGACACCAGCATCGGTGGCAAATTCGTGGCTCAGCTGCTCTCCGTGGAACCGGCGGGCGACGACGACTCAGCGGTGACTCTGCAGCGCAGTGAACAGGTCAAGAAGGGCATGCCGGTCAAGGTGCTGGAACCCGAAACCTGGCAGCTCTCCCAGATCCGCCGGGCCAAGGTGGACGTCCAGGACTGAACCGCACGCGGCACCGGGTGAGTGAACCGTGCCGAGGTGTAGGATTGAAGGCTGAATCAGGATGTGAGGCTTGGTTCCCCACGCCGTGAACAACGGCGTGGTGCCGGGCCCACAGCCACCATGTAATTGACGATCAACAGCGTTCCGCCCGTTACGGGCGGTGCGCTGTTGTCCATCACGGGACGCTGTTGACCACAGTGGACCAGGACCAGGAAGGCTCGATATGGACATCGACATGAGTGCCCTGCGGATGCTCGAACGTGAGCGCGAAATCCCGGTGGATCTGCTGGTCCCAACCATTGAGCAGGCTCTGGTGCTGGCCTACCTGCGTTCAGCCGGGGCCATCAAGGACGCCCGCGCGGAGATTGACACCAAGTCCGGTCACGTGACCATCTGGGCCCCTGAACTGGACGAGGAAGGCAACAAGATCGGGGAGTTCGACGACACTCCGTCCGGCTTCGGCCGCATTGCCGCCTCCACTGCACGTCAGGTGATTCTGCAGCGTCTGCGGGACGTGGAGGACGACAACGTCCTGGGTCACTTCAAGGGCCGTGAAGGTGAAGTGGTCTCCGGGCAGATCCAGCAGGGCCGCAATCCGAACATGGTGCAGGTGGACCTGGGCACGGTCGAGGCCTTGCTGCCCCCGCATGAGCAGGTGCCGGGGGAGAAGTACCCGCACGGCAGCCGCATCCGCGCCTACATCGTGGAAGCCCGCCGCGGCCCCAAGGGTCCGTCCATCACCTTGTCCCGGTCCCACCCGGAGCTGGTGCGCCGCCTGTTCGAGTTCGAGGTCCCGGAGATCTCCGACGGCGACGTGGAGATCATGGCCATTGCCCGTGAAGCCGGGCACCGCACCAAGATCGCCGTTGCGGCCAACACCTCCGGTGTCAACGCCAAGGGCTCGTGCATCGGTGAGATGGGAACCCGCGTGCGTGCGGTCATGAACGAGCTCGGCGGGGAGAACCTCGACATCGTCGACTGGTCAAATGACCCCTCCGTGTTCATCAGCAACGCTCTCTCCCCGGCCAAGACCGTCAGTGTTGAGGTCCTGGATGAGCGTGCCAAGGCGGCACGCGCCGTCGTTCCGGACAACAAACTGTCCCTGGCCATCGGCAAGGAGGGCCAGAACGCCCGCCTGGCCGCCAAACTGACCGGCTGGAAGATCGACATCGTGGCCGAGTCCCGCGCCTGAGACCCTGCGCGGGCCCCGGGCTCGCGTGGCGAAGGCCTCAAATTAGCGCCGATGGACGGACATGGCGCTAGAATGGTCTGCGGTCGAAAAGTCGATGGTTCACGCCTTGATGCAGTTGTGTCAGGGAATCTTCCCCTTCAGGAGCGCGTTCAGCACATGGGACACCTCATGCAGCGCACCTGCATCGGATGCCGAGCCGTTGAATACCCCGACCACCTTGTGCGCTTGACCGTGCAGGCTGAGGCGGCCGGGATCGTCGTCGTGATTGATCACAAGCGATCCCTGGGCGGCCGCGGCGCATGGTTGCACCCCACACAGCAGTGTGCGGAGAAAGCCGAACGACGCCGCGCATTCAACAGGGCCTTCAAGGCTCAGGTTGAAGCCGGTGAGGCCGTGCAGCAGATCAAGCAGGCAACCCAACCGTTGGGTGCCGCGCACAAGTGAGCCGACCACGGTCACCGTCAGGTGGCCGCGTCCAAACCGGCTGAGCCGTCAACGTGGCGGACAGTTGAACTTCCGGGGCGGACTGCCATGGAAAGCGAGTCAGAAACTGATGGAAACCCGATGAGTGCCGAACGATGAGTGCTTTGCAGTGCTCTGAACACGGTGTTCCCGTGCGCACCCATGCGCCGGGAAACCCCCACGGCAAGTAGTCGGTCCGCCTCCTGTCACGGATGCGGACCGGGACAGGAGAAAAGTGGCTAAGCAACGAGTACACGAGCTGGCCAAAGAGCTTGGCATGACCTCCAAAGAGGCGATCGCCAAGCTTCAAGATCTGGGCGAATTCGTCCGCGGTGCATCGTCCACCGTGGAGCCCCCGGTGGCCAAGAAGCTCAAGGACGCGGTGGGCACCAGCGCCCCCGCAGCGGGCACCGAAACCAAGGAAGCAGCGGCCGAGCCTGCTGCCAAGTCCGCACCCAAGAACGATGCCGCCAAGCCCGGCGCGCAGGCAGCACCGGCAGCCAAGCCGCAGGCAGGCCCCAAGCCCGGTGCAAAGCCGGCACCAAAGCCCGGCGCCAAGCCTCAGGCTGCATCTGCCGAGACCCCGAGCAAACCTGCAGCACCGGAGGCCGCGCAGGCACCGGCTGCACAGGAGAGCGCCCCTCAGGCTCAGCAGTCGCCGGCGGAGCAGTCCCAGGCCGAGCAGCCTCAGGCTGAGTCGGCCAAGCCGGCTGCCAAGCCCGCAAGCGGTGCCACCCACGGCCCCAAGCCCGGTGGATCCGGCCCGCGTCCGGGCAACAACCCGTTCGCTTCCCAGCAGGGCATGTCCC
>NZ_JROX01000109.1:0-48830 GCF_000800955.1 Kocuria sp. ZOR0020 | reverse complement strand
TTCAGCGGCAATCACCGGTTGGCCTTCGAACAGGAATCCCGGTCCCAGGGGGAAGGCGCGAATCTTGCCGTGCCGGTCCTCCAGGCTGACCACCCGCATGCCACCAATGGTTTCCAGCCGCACCACAGCGCCCACCCAGCCCGATGAGACCTCCTCCAGAACCATGCCGCGGGCCACCGGCAGCGGCTTGGCCTCCGGGGGACGACGACGCTGGTTGAGCTCATCCAGGCTGGCGGGTCCCCAAGACGAATCAGACATGGTGCTCCTGGGTTCGTGTGGTGGAAGAAGGCGTGCCATCTGCTGGCGGCGGGCCGCGGGCACGCGAATCAGCCGCGAGCGTATCAAGCACGGGGCGCCGGTGCTGAGATCTGGCCGGGCCGTTAGAATCGTTGGCACTGTGCCGGTGACAGTGCCAATGGCAACACCAATTGTTCGCAGCTGAGCTCAGGCACCGCCACATCGTGAATCGGTCAGGAGACGGCCGTTGCCAACCGGGGAGGAGGAGACCGTGGACCATCCACGCCGCCAGCAAGTGCTGCAAGCGATTGTGGAGGACTACGTCCACTCCCGTGAACCGGTCGGTTCTCAGGCACTGGTGGAACGCCACCACTTGGGCGTTTCCTCTGCCACCGTGCGCAATGACATGGGTGTGTTGGAGGAGGAGGGGCTGATCATGGCCCCGCACACCAGTGCTGGACGCATTCCCACGGAGAAGGGCTACCGCACCTTCGTGGACCAGATCACCTCCCTGAAGCCCCTGAATTCACCGCAGCGCCGGGCCATCCGCACGTTGCTGGAGGGCGCTGAGGACATCGACGACGTCATGGAGCGTTCCGTTCGACTGCTGGCCCAACTGACGCATCAGGTGGCTGTGGTGCAGTACCCGGTCGCGGCCGTGGTCACCATCCGTCACGTGGAATTGGTGCGTATGGATGAACATCACGTTCTGGTGGTGCTGATCCCTGCGGATGGTCGCGTGTCCCAACGGACGATCACCCTGTCGGCACCCGTGGACGAGCACGTGGTGCTGGATGCCAGGGCCCGCGTTCTGGGGGCCGTGACTGCTCGGGCGGTGGTGGAGGCGGCGTCGTTGTTGGGCACCAGCGCGTTGCAGGCACCCGTGGAGCAGCGGCCGCTGTTGATGGCCGTGGCTGAAGCGCTGCAGGCACTTGCCGCTTCCAGCTCTGGACAGCGCATGGTGATGGCCGGAACAGCCAACCTTGCCCACTCCACCGGTGACTTTGCTCGTACAATCGGGCCGGTGTTGGAAGCCCTGGAGGAACAGGTTGCCCTGCTGAGACTGCTCTCGGAAATGCAGCAGGACGACCGTGGAATCGCTGTGCGGATCGGCGCGGATGACGCCTCCGACCCTCTGGTGGAGACCTCAGTGGTGGCCACCGGGTACGGCCCACAGGAATCAGCCAAGGTGGGTGTCCTGGGCCCCACACGGATGGATTATCCGCACACCATGGCGGCAGTGCGCGCAGTGGCGCGTTACCTGTCCCGGGTGCTGGATGCATGAATTGATCAAGAACACGGAACGGACTAATCGTTGAGCGATCACTACCAGACACTGGGTGTGGCCCGGGATGCCAGCGCTGAGGAAATCAAGCGCGCCTACCGCAAGAAGGCACGCACCCTTCACCCCGACGTCAACCCGTCACCGGAGGCTGCCGAAGAGTTCAAGCGTGTGGCCCATGCCAATGACGTTCTCTCCGATCCTGAGAAGCGCCGGATCTACGACGCCACCGGGGATGAGAACGGTCAAGCCGGTTTCGGCGGAGGATTTGGTGGTGGCTTCGGCGGCGCCGGAGGATTCGGTGGCTTTGGTGACATCTTCGACGCATTCTTCCAGGGTGCCGGCGGCCAGCAGGGCCCCAAGTCCCGGACCAGGCAGGGCCAGGATGCCCTGATCACGGAGCGGATCTCCCTGCAGGAGGCCGTGTTCGGCACGGACAAACGCATCACCGTTGACACGGCGGTCACCTGCCCCACGTGTGAGGGGACCTGCTGCCAGCCGGGCACCCATCCGGAACAGTGCAATGCCTGCGGTGGTGCCGGCCAGGTCCGTCAGCCCATCCGCTCCCCGCTGGGCACCGTGATGACCGTGGCACCCTGCCACAACTGTGACGGATTCGGCAGCGTGATCAAGAGCCCGTGCCAGGAGTGCTACGGGCAGGGTCGCGTCCGGGACAAGCGTCAACTCAACGTCAAGATCCCTGCCGGTGTTCGCACCGGAACCCGTATCCGGCTCTCCGGTCAGGGCGAGGCCGGTACCGCCGGTGGCCCCAACGGCGACCTTTACGTGGAGACCCGGGTTCAGAACGATCCCACGTTCCGGCGCGATGGCGATGACCTCCACATGGTGGTCCGGGTGCCCATGGTGGCTGCCAGCTTGGGCACCACCTTGAAGGTGGACACTTTTGACGGCCCTCAGGAAGTCAGCGTGGCCCCCGGAACCCAATCCGGCCAGACCCGTGTGGTGGACGGTTTGGGCTCAGGCAAGCTCAACAGTCGCGACGGCGCCCGAGGCAACCTGGTGGTGCACCTGGAGATCGAAACGCCCACGGATCTGGATGACCGCCAGCGTGACCTGCTGCGCGAACTGGCACAGTTGCGCGGTGAGTCGGAGCACACCGGGACTGCGGTGAGCACCACGCACGAGCGCGGTCAGGGCGGTGGGTTCTTCTCCCGCCTGCGGGATCGATTCGCAGACCAGTGAGCCTGCCGGTTTTCAAGGCCGAATCCTCGGTGTCGCACCTCCGGACCGGTGAGCAGTACGTTCTCACCGGCCCGGAGGCACGCCACGCTGCCACCGTGCAACGCCTGGGCCCTGGCGAGATGCTGGACGTGGTGGATGGAGACGGCCACCGGCTCACCTGTGGCGTGGTTTCAGCCCAGAAGGATCAGGTGGTCCTCACCGTCGAATCCCTGGAAACCACTGAACATCGAGCCCCGGAAATCACCTTGGTCCAGGCCCTGGCCAAGGGAGACCGGGACCTCCAGGCGGTCGAATCCTGCACCGAGTTGGGCGTGGATCATGTGATTGCGTGGCAGGCTGACCGCTCTGTGGCCCGGTTCCGAGCGGAGCGCAAGGACAAACAGCTGGAGAAGTGGCGTAACACCATCATTACAGCTGCCAAACAGTCCCGGCGCAGCTTGTGGCCGGTGCTCGGTGCTCCCGTGGACACGCGAGCACTGGTGCGCCTGGTTCAAGATTCTCCCCAGACTCAGTGGTTGATCCTGCACGAGCAGGCACAGCGAACACTGACTTCCGTGTTGCGTGGTTCCGATCAAGAGGGTGGGATTTCACCCGGTGGCCAGGTGGGGATCGTGGTTGGCCCTGAAGGTGGCATCAGTGAAGCTGAACTGGATCAGCTGACGGCGGCCGGCGCCCGTCCCGTGCTCCTGGGCCCTGAGGTTTTGCGGTCATCGACTGCCGGCGCTGCTGCGGTGGTGCTGATCAACGCCTTCACGGGGCGTTGGGCCTGAGTCCAAGAGCAAGACCGCGGATCACTCGGGCTCGGCCACCGTCACCACGAAGTCATCGGAGAGCGCTTTGCCATCGGCATCCGTGGCCGTGATGGTCACCCGGTAGGTACCCGCTTCAAGAGTGACCGTGCGTGTGACCTCCACCCCGGACATGGCGGTTTCCGCGCGCGAGTAGTCCTGGTTCACGGCCATGCGTTGGAGCACCTCGGCTTCACCATCGAGTGATTCAACGGTGAGTTCGACGTCGTGAACGGGATCCGTGACGCGGCCCGACACGGTGAGCACCCCAGGTTCCACCTGAAGGCGCTCCGGTTCCAGGCTCACACCCGCAAGAGCGGCGGGATCGGCGGAGAGCTTGTCCGGCAGGGAATAGGACCCAAAAACTTCCTGACCGGATTCACCGTCCACCAGGATCCGCACCTGGGGCAGGTCCCCGCCGGTGACCAGGCCGGAGGACTGTGCGGCCGCCACCGCGGTGTGTACCATCTGCTGGACTGCCAATTCGGCGCGGTCTGCATCCAGGCTCTGGGACACGGCGGTGCTGGGAAGATCCAGGGTGATCACGCCGCGGGAGAACGATGTTCCCAAGGACGTGATCGGGGACCACATGGATCCGTAGTCCGTGTCCGTAGGCTGGGCCTGGGTCATGGCCATGACGGAAGATTCAATGGGATCGGCGGTGGCGGAGGTTCTCACCCGAACCGGTTCCCGGAACAGCCGCTGTGCCTGATCGCCGTTGCCGGTCCAGCAGACGGGCACCACGCTCTGCCAGGCCTGGTCGCCGGTCAGGCGGTCCGAGCGCAGGTCCACGGTTCCGCCGGCGGTGGTGGTGGGGGTCCCGTCAGAATGACTGCACGCCACCACCGTGAGGAAGACTGCCAATCCTGCACCCACAACGGTCTGGGTCACCCTGCGGGGTGTACGAAGTGCGAACACGGCGTCCTCCTTTCATCACGATCCTGGGTGCGCAGCTCAGCCAACTGGACACACAGCGCACCACCGAATCACATGGGCGGGTCACCCGTCACGCCCATGAGGTGCCGCCGGGCGGACCGATACCAAATCGGAATCTCGTGCACCGGCGGTACGCTTGGTCCAGCACCCGATCTAGGAAAGCGAGTTCTGGCCTCACCGCCACAGCCATGCACCATCCCACTTCATCGTCCGTTCGCACCCCCAGCGCCGCCGCGGGGCAGCGATCAAGCCGAGACCGACGCGTGATGACTTTTGCTGACCGGGAGACCATGGTCCGGTGCTTGGGAGAGGCCGACGCCGCACTGACGCAGATCGAGCTGGCCCGTCCCGGCACCAAGCTCTATGCCAAGGACCTCCAAGTTGTCGTTGAGGGCAAGCCGGAGGACACGGACGTCGTCGTGGCTCTGCTGGCCGAGCTGCAGACCCTGGCGCGCAAGGGCACACTGGTGAACCCCCAGGTGATTGCCCAACTGTTGGGGATCTTGGCCCGTGATGCTGCCGCCCGCCCGTCCGCAGCACTCAATCAGGACATTCTCTCTTCACGCGGTCGCACCATTCGGCCCAAGACCGTGAACCAGAAGCTCTACACGGATGCCATTGACCAGAACACGGTGGTGTTCGGCATCGGTCCGGCCGGCACCGGCAAGACCTACCTGGCCATGGCCAAGGCGGTCCAGGCACTGCACGCCAAGGAAGTCTCCCGGATCATCCTCACCCGCCCCGCCGTGGAGGCAGGGGAGCGGCTGGGGTTCCTGCCGGGCACACTCACGGACAAGATTGATCCCTATCTGCGTCCGCTCTACGACGCCCTGCATGACATGTTGGATCCTGAGACCATTCCCAAACTCATGGAAGCCGGAACCATTGAAGTGGCACCGCTGGCTTACATGCGCGGGCGGACTCTCAATGATGCCTTCATCATTCTGGACGAGGCCCAGAACACCACACCTGAGCAGATGAAGATGTTCCTCACCCGTTTGGGATTCGGGTCCAAGATCGTGGTCACCGGTGACATCACCCAGGTGGACCTGCCAGGGGGCACCTCCTCCGGACTGCGGCAGGTGGAGCACATTCTCCGGGGCGTGGAGGACATCGCCTTCCCCACCCTCAGCAGCGACGACGTCGTGCGCCACGAGCTGGTGGGCAAGATCGTGGACGCATACGGGCATTTTGATGCCACCAACCGCCTGCGCGGTGAACGCCGGCAGCGCAAGCAACAGCGGCAAGACGCCGCTGCATCTGTCCAGGAAACTGCGGACGCACGCGCAGCTGCAGGTGCGGGCGGGCAAGACGAGCAGGGCGCCCAGTCATGAACGTGGACATCGACCTCCAATACCAGGTCAATGAGCTGCCGACCCACCAACAGAAGGATGCCGCGGCCTGGGAGGCCTACCGGCCCGAACGCCAACTGGCCTTGGTCCGCCACTGTTTCCGCACCGTGCACCTGGCCGAGTCCGTGGAGCTGTCCATTGCCGTGGTGGATGAGCAGGAGATGGCAAGACTGCACGTGGAGTGGATGGACCTGCCCGGGCCCACGGACGTGATGTCATTCCCCATGGATGAGCTGCGGGCCGGTACCCCAGAACAGCTCACGGAGGGGACCCTCGGCGACATTGTGCTCTGCCCTGCCGTGGCTGCCCGTCAGGCTGAGGCTGCCGGGCATTCCACGGAAGACGAGTATTTCCTCTTGACCGTCCACGGCATCCTGCATCTGTTGGGTCATGACCACGCGCAGGAGGACGAGCGTGAGGTCATGTTCGCCTTGCAACGTGATCTCCTCACCAGTTTTCTGGGCCGTCCAGCCCCCGTGGAAACCACGCACTGACCGGTGCTCCCTGCCATGAACAACACTGATCGTCCTGTGAAAGGAGCCCACGGTGGGCACTGAGTTCTCACCCACTGACGCAGACTTCCGTGCGGGGTTCGCCGTGCTGGTTGGCCGACCCAATGCGGGCAAGTCCACCTTGACCAATGCTTTGGTGGGGGAGAAGGTGGCCATCACCTCCAACCGGCCCCAGACCACGCGCCACACGATCCGCGGGATTGTGCACCGTTCCAACGGACAGCTGGTGCTTGTGGACACCCCGGGTGTTCACCGGCCCCGGACCCTGCTGGGGGAACGCCTCAACGACCTGGTGGCAGAGACCCTCAGTGAGGTCGATGTCCTGGGACTGTGCATTCCGGCCAACGAGAGGATCGGTCCCGGAGACAAGTACGTGGCTGAGCAGCTGGCCCAGACGGGTGGTCGGCCGATCGTGGCGATCGTGACCAAAGCGGACACGGTCAGCCGCCAACAGCTGGCGGAACAACTCATGGCCGTGGAAGCTCTGGGGCGGGAGGTTCTCACGGCCGAGTTCACGGAGACTGAACGACGCAAAGGCATCCGGGCACAGAAGAAGGGTAAGTCCTACTCCCCCCGGGTGGTGCCGACTGATCTGGGGTTCACGGACGTGATTCCGGTCAGTGCCGTGGACGGATTCCAGGTGGAGGCCTTGGGTGCGCTGTTGATCTCCCACATGCCGGTCTCGCCTCCGTTGTACCCGGAGGGTGAACTCACCGATGAACCCGAGCTGACCATGATTGCGGAGCTGGTGCGGGAAGCTGCCCTGGAAGGTGTGCGGGACGAGCTTCCACACTCCTTGGCCGCCGTGTGCGAGGACATGATCGAACGTGAGGGGCGTCCGGAGGACGACCCCATGGTTGACGTCCACGTGTCCCTGTACGTGGAGCGACCGTCCCAGAAGGCCATTGTGATTGGCAAGGGCGGGGCGCGGCTGCGTGAGATCGGAGCGACCTCCCGCAAGCAGATCGAAAAGCTTCTGGGAACCAAGGTCTACCTGGACCTTCACGTCAAGGTGGCCAAGGAATGGCAGCGCGACCCCCGGCAACTCTCTCGACTCGGGTTCTGATCCGCGGGCCGCACCAGGTGAGCCCCGTCATGTCCAAACCGACATGTGACCTGTAATTTGCCCGGAAATGCATGAAAGTGGGCCTCCGGTTACAGCCGCGTGGCCGCGGACGCGTAATCTCTGAGACCGTATCTTGTGGGCGGGAGTCCACCAACCGGCCGTGATCACAATCTGGCCGTCATCACCGTCGGGCCATGATCACCAGGCAGCCCACAACCACTGGAGCCCTATTCGTGAAGCAGAGCACCTCAACCGGTGAGCGCACACCGTGGGCCGACACCCGCCAAGCGGGTCGGCACTGGAGTGCAACCGCGGGCCGGAGCCGAGCCATGCGCTGGGCGCTGATCAGCCTGGCCATGGGTTTGGTGGTGCTGCTGGGCATTGGCGGTCTGGGCATCTATCGCCTCCAGCAGAACTTGAGGACCAGCCCCTTGAACCTCGGGGACGAGCAGACCGTTGATGACGGTCCCATGGACATCCTGATCATGGGCTCGGACACCCGCCGGGGTGTCGGCAACGAACAGTACGGTGAGGTGGAGGAGGGCAACGGTGACGGCCGCACGGACGTCATGATGTTGCTGCAGATCTCAGAGAACCGGGACGACGTCACGGTGGTCTCTTTCCAGCGTGACTTGATTGTGGACATCCCCGAGTGCACAGATCCCACCAATGGTAAGGTCTACGAGGCTGTGGACGATGCCATGCTCAACACCGCTGCGGAGAACGGCGGTCCCGGGTGCACGGTGGCCACCATCAACAAGATGACCGGGTTGAACATTGACCACTTCATGTTGGCCGACTTCAACGCCGTCACGGAGCTTTCCAGCACCGTGGGTGGCGTTGAGGTGTGCGTGAACCAGGCCGTGGATGACCCCAAGTCCGGACTCGACCTGCCCGCCGGCGTGTCCACCATTGAAGGTGCTCAGGCTCTGGCCTTCCTGCGTTCCCGTGCCGCTTTCGGTGACGGTGGTGACGAATCCCGTATCCGTTCCCAGCAGCAGTTCATGGCTTCCTTGGCCCGCAAGGTCAAGGAAGAGGGCACGCTGACCAACCCGGGCAAGTTGTACGAGATTGCTGATGTAATGACCAGCAACCTGCACGTGGACGAGCAGTTGGGCAACATCACTCGGATTGCGAGCATCGCCGGCATGATGTCCGGGGTGGATCTCTCCAACGTGGTGTTCGTGACCGCACCCAGTGAGGTCTACCCGCTGGATCCCAACCGCCTCCAGCTGGACAAGCCGCGTGCGGAGGAGCTTTTCCAGATCCTGCGTGAGGACGGCTCGCTGACGGATCAGCAGGCTGTCACGGGTGAAGCGACGGACACGGCCTCCCCGAACGACTCAGCATCTCCCGCGGACTCGGGGGAGAGCACGCAGCCCGCCGAGCAGAGTTCGGATGATCCGTCCGTGCTGCTGTTCACCCCTGGTGACATCCCCATTGAGGTGGTGGATGCCTCCGAGACCAACGGTCGTGCCAAGGAGCTCATGAAGGTCCTGGAAGACGCCGACTACACCCAGACCACCCAGGGGGAGGACTCCTCCGAGGTCCTGCCTGGAACCCAGATCCTCTACGGCCCGGGCTGGCAGTCAGCAGCCCAGCAGGTGGCTGACGAATTGGGCATTCCGCAGGCGCAGTTGGTGCCAGCCGGTGATCCAGAAACCACCGTGCAGCTGGTGATCGGCCAGGACTTCACGGAGGGAGACCGCATGAGCATGGACAGCGCGGTGCCGGAAGGCCTCTCCGGTCAAACTGCTGAGCAGTTCACCTGCCAGCAGTGAGTTGAATGGGTCACACAACCTCTCAAGTGATAACTTGCCTGTATGCGCACGCGCCGGATGCTTCTGCTTAGGTGCCGCAACGGGTCCTGACATCCACCACAGTGGGCCGGACTCCCGTTGCGGAGTTTGTGATGCCCGGCCCGTCATCCGTGACAGCTGATCACGGGAAGTGATCAGCGTGGAGATCCGACGTACTCCTGAAAAACGCAGGATTCAACGGCCGGTCCCGTCAATACTTCACGGTGACGCCTTTTGGGAACAGGAAAGAAAAGGTCCCCGCCATGGAAAATCGCCAGCAGCCCTCCGGCATGCCGATCCACAAGTACGTCCCTTACCACCAGCAGTTGCCGTTCGAGCTCACGGAGCGCACCTGGCCGGACAAAGTCATCACCCAAGCTCCGCGGTGGTGTGCCGTGGATCTGCGCGATGGCAACCAGGCACTGATTGACCCCATGGACTCCAGCCGCAAGCTGCGGATGTTCGAGCTGCTGGTGGGAATGGGTTACAAGGAGATCGAGGTCGGCTTCCCGTCCGCTTCCCAGACCGATTTCGACTTTGTCCGCCGTCTGATTGAAGAGGACCGCATCCCGGAGGATGTCTCCATCCAGGTGCTCACCCAGTCCCGGGAACATCTGATCGAACGTACTTTTGAGGCGATCGACGGCGCCCCGCAGGCGATCGTGCACCTCTACAACTCCACCTCGGTGCTGCAGCGCAAGGTGGTGTTCCGTGAGGACCAGGACGGCATTGTGGACATTGCGCTGACTGGCGCGCGTCTGTGCATGAAGTACGAGGAGCAGTTGAAGGCCACCCGGGTGACCTACGAGTACTCCCCGGAATCCTTCACCGGCACGGAGGTGGAGTTCGCTGCTCGGATCGCCAACGAGGTGGCTGAGACCTTTGAGATCGGCGGAGACCGGGAGATGATACTGAACCTGCCGGCCACTGTGGAAATGGCCACTCCCAACGTGTACGCGGATTCCATCGAGTGGATGACCCGCAATCTCTACAACCGGGATGCCACCATCCTCTCCCTGCACCCGCACAATGACCGAGGCACGGGTGTTGCGGCAGCCGAGCTGGGCTATTTGGCAGGGGCGGACCGCATTGAGGGTTGTCTGTTCGGCAACGGTGAGCGCACCGGTAACGTTGATCTGGTGACGCTGGGTCTGAACCTGTTGACCCAGGGTGTGGATCCGCAGATCGACTTCTCCAACATTGACGAAATCCGCCGCACCGTGGAGCACTGCAACCAGCTGCCGGTTCCGGAACGTTCTCCCTACGGCGGAGACTTGGTGTTCACCGCCTTCTCCGGCTCCCACCAGGACGCCATCAAGAAGGGCTTTGAAGCCATGGAGGCGCAGGCCCGGGCGGAGGGCAAGTCCACGGAGGAACTCGTATGGGGGGTTCCGTATCTGCCCATCGACCCCAAGGACCTGGGCCGCAGCTACGAGGCCGTGATCCGTGTGAACTCGCAGTCCGGCAAGGGTGGTGTGGCCTACCTGCTCAAGGCCGATCACGGTCTGGACCTGCCGCGTCGCGCGCAGATCGAATTCTCCGGCGTGGTGCAGAAGCACACAGAGACCACCGGAACGGAGGTCAGCGGCGATCATCTGTGGGGGATTTTCCGGGACGAGTACCTGCCCGCTGAAGACGGCGCACACCGTTGGGGCAAGTACCGGGTCAGCACCATCAGCACCACCTCTGAGGCTGACGGTGACACCCGGTTGGACATCGGCCTGGAGATCGACGGTCACCGGGTGGAGCGCACAGCCACTGGCAACGGACCGATCGATGCCATGATTCAGGTGTTCTTGAACGAGGGCATCGACCTGCGTCTGCTGGACTACACGGAGCACACGCTCTCGGCAGCTGCAGATGCCCAAGCGGCCTCCTACGTCGAGCTGGCCGTGGGCGGACGTGTGCTGTGGGGGGCGGGCATTGACTCCTCCACCACCCGGTCCTCCCTGAAGGCCATCGTCTCCGCCGTGAACCGCGCCATTCGCGATTCTCAGCAGAACTGAGCTGCTGCATGGCTGACGGTCAGGAGCACCGCTGATGCCCCGCGCCACATCATTTGCCTCCAAGTCCTACCGGGACACGGGGCTGGTGTTGCGCACTTACCCGCTGGGGGAGGCGGATCGCATCGTGGTGCTCCTGACCCGTGAGCACGGTCAGGTCAGGGCGGTGGCCAAAGGGATCCGTCGCACCTCATCCAAGTTCGGTTCGCGGTTGGAACCCTTCAACGTCTCTGACCTCCAGTTGGTCCACGGACGCAACTTGGACATCGTCTCCCAAGCCGTGGGCCGCAAGGGGTGGGCCACACCGATTGCTGCGGATTACGCCAAGTTCACCGCGGCAGCGGCGGTCGTGGAGGCCGCTGAGAAGATCACGGAGGACGACGACGCCGAATCCGGCCAGCACTACCTCCTGGTGGCCGGTGCATTGTCTGCCATGGCACGCGGGCTGCATGATCCCGCCGCCATCTTGGATTCCTACCTGATGCGGGCCATCTCCGTGGCAGGGTGGGCGCCGTCGTTCACCGTGTGCGCGCGGTGTGGTGAGCCGGGCCCGCACCGGTCCTTCAGCGCTGAACTGGGTGGGGTGGTGTGCGCCAACTGCAGGCCTCCGGGGGCGCTTGCTCCGGATGCCAGCACCTTGGAGTATTTGGAAGCCCTGTTGCACGGCAACTGGGAACACGTGGATGCTGCCCCTGCACGCGTGGCCAGTGCGGCGGCGGCGATTGTGGCCAGTTATGTTCAGTTCCATCTGGAGCGAACCGTGCGGTCACTTGCCCTGGTTGAAAGGAACTGACGGTACATGTCCCGCTTCACGCCACCTCCGGCACATCCTTCCGGGGCCAAGGCACCTGCCATACCCGCCAAATTCGTACCTCAGCACGTGGCAGTGGTCATGGATGGCAACGGACGCTGGGCGAATGAACGTGGCCTGACCCGTAATGAGGGCCACCGGGCGGGGGAGCGTGCCCTGGTGGACGTTGTGGCCGGAGCCATCGAAATGGGCATTCCCTACGTCTCCGCCTACGCCTTCTCCACGGAGAACTGGAAGCGCTCACCCTCAGAGGTCAGTTTCATCATGAACTTCACCGCCGAGGTCATGGAGCGCCAACTGGCCACTTTCCACGACTGGGGCGTTCGGATTCGGTGGGCGGGACGGCGTCCACGCCTGTGGCGCTCAGTGATTGACCGCCTGGAGATCGCCGAGCGGGAAACCCGGGACCACGACGTGGCCACGTTGACCATGTGCGTGAACTACGGGGGGCGGGCAGAAATTGCCGACGCCGCAGCCGCCATTGCGCGTGATGCAGCAGCCGGCAAGATCAACCCCAAGAAGATCGACGAATCCACGGTGCAGGCCTATCTGGATGAACCAGATCTACCGGACGTGGACCTGTTCCTGCGCTCCTCCGGGGAGCAACGGATCTCCAACTTCCTGCTGTGGCAATCGGCCTACGCGGAACTGGTGTTCCAGGACGTCCTGTGGCCAGACGTTGACCGTCGGACGCTGTGGGCAGCAGTGGAGCAGTACGCACGCCGGGATCGTCGTTACGGCGGGGCGGTGGATCAACCCAAAGTTCAGTGATCGCTGACCGGCACGTCAACCAGTGGGCAGTTGCCGCAGCCAGTCCTGCAGGTCCTTGAAGGCCTTCTGCCGAATGGCAGGCGCTGAGCGGTGAACGTCATGCAGGGCGCCGTCGTAGGAAATCACCCGCGGGGTGCGGCTCAGCAAGCCGATGCGACGCCGAATGGCACCCACGTCCAGCACGGTGTCCACCTGATGCATGCGGTTCTCCCACCAAGGAACCAACAGACTGCGTCGGGAGATCTGCAGCAGGACCGGAGCGCCGACGCCCTGTCCGCGGCCTACGAGCTCCAGGATCCGTAGCCGTGCACGTGCCGTGGAGGCCAGCAGGTTGACGGTGATGGGGAAGGACTCCTTGGGGCGCCAGTGGGGATCCACGCTCCAGCTGCCCTCCCGGTCGGCTGAGAGCGTGCGGTGGTAGTTGGTGTTGACCGGTACGGGAATGCGGACTCCGTGCCACCGGGCCGGAACCAGAGGCGCCACTGCTGTGATCAGCCGATCCACCCACGGGTGGCCTTGGGGAGCGATCCACGGTGTGGCCAATGCCAGGCCCGCCACCTCTCCCGGCTCTTCCATCAGCACCAGGGACATGGTGAGCCCACCGGTGGAGTGGGCCACCACCACAAGGTGTTGGGGATCCACCGGTTTACCGTCCTGAAGGATGGCGTGGCGCGCGGCGTCAAAGTCCTCTCGGTATTCGGCGAGGTCAGCTGCCATGCCGGGGATTTCGCCGGTGGCAAGGATCTCCGGGGTGAGGTTGCGGCCGTATCCGTGCAAATCCATCGCATAGAAGTGGAAGCCGACTTCCACCACAGCCTGGGCGAGTTCCGGGTTGGCAAAGTAGTCGGACCAACCGTGAACGTACAGCACGGTGCCGCGGACCGGAGTTGACGGCGGTGTGTTGAACCGCATCAGACTCATGGTGGTGTGCGCGCCCCGGCCGGTCACCGGAATCTGGCACATGCTGAAATCCGGGCCCAGAACGTCCTCGGTCCACTCCATGCCGTCACCACCTCCTGCCGGGTCGCCGTGGGAAAATGCACCCATGCGTTTCTACCCTATGTTCTTCAACGTCGCCTTCTCATGGATGGATCCGGAGCGAGCTCATCACCTGGGATTCCTGGGCATCAAGCTGTGCCGCAAGGTGGGGGTCTCCCGAGTCTTGCGTCGGTTCACCGCGGCTCGTCCGGGTGATGCCCTGGAGGCCATGGGCATCACCTTCCCGTCCCGTTTCGGGTTGGCGGCTGGGTTCGACAAAGGTGCCACCGGCGTGGCCGCTTTGGCTGATCTGGGATTTGGCCACGTGGAGATCGGCACGGTCACGGGGCAAGCGCAACCGGGTAATCCCAAGCCTCGCCTGTTCCGCCTGGTGGTAGACCGTGCCGTGATCAACCGCATGGGTTTCAACAACGACGGCGCAGCCACCGTGGCCGCCCGTGTCCAGCAGGCCAGGGCGGAAATCGAGAAGGGCTGGTCCGGCACGGTCCGTCCCGTGGTGGGTGTCAACATCGGCAAGACCAAGGTGGTGGAGCTTGAAGATGCTGAGGGGGATTATCGAATCTCCACGCGTGCGTTGGCCCCTCATGCGGACTACATGGTGGTCAACGTGTCCTCACCCAACACACCGGGCTTGAGGGAACTACAGGCCGTTGAGTCCCTGAGGCCCATCCTGACCGCAGTGAGGGAGGAGTCCACCGCAGTGACGGGACGTCATGTTCCGTTGCTGGTCAAAATCGCGCCGGACCTGGCCGAGCCGGACATCCACGCCGTGGGGGACCTGGCGCTGGAACTGGGGCTGGACGGAATCGTGGCCACCAACACCACCATCGCCCGTGAGGGGCTCGGCTTGAATACCCCCTCCTCTGAGGTGGAAGCATGCGGCGCGGGGGGACTCTCCGGTGCCCCGCTGCGCATCCGGTCCTTGGAGGTCATTCGCCTGCTGCGCGAACACGTTGGGCCGGAGCTGACCATCATCGGCGTGGGAGGCGTGACCACAGCACGTGACGCCCAGGAGGTTCTGGCGGCAGGCGCCGATCTGGTGCAGGGCTACACGGCGTTCCTGTATGAAGGGCCGTTCTGGGCGGCACGCATGGTCAAGGGGCTGCGTGCTTCCCACTGACACATGAGATCACCGGCAGCTGCTGAGATCACCCACAACGGGGTGTCATCTCAGCCGTTGCCGGTGATCTCACAGGTGGTGAGGATCCGATCAGACCGGACGACGGCCACGGCCCACACGCGGGCGGGGCATACGGGTGGAGCGCCAGTTGATGCTTCGGGTCAGGGCGTAGAAGCCGGTACCGGACTGGACTTCACCGAACTTTTTGCGCACAGCGCGCTTGGCTCCCACCACCAAGAGCACGGAATCCAGGATCACAATGATCAACAGGGCGTAGAACATGGCCATGACCAGTTCCTGCAGCCCGGTGGGGATCAGCATGAAGATCAACGCCAAAATGGCGATCGGCATCAGCAGCTCCGCCATGCAGAACCGGGAATCCACCCAGTCACGGACGAACGCCCGTTGGGCGCCACGGTCACGTTGCGGCAGATACCGCTCGTCCCCTGAGGCCATGCGCTGCTGGACGTGAAGACGCTGTTCGCGGCGGTTCTGGCGATCGGCCACCTTGGCCGCCTTGCGGTCCTTGGGGACCAGAGGTTGGTGACGCGCCGCCTCCTGCTGTCGGCGGCTGGGTGTTGGACGTCCCTTGCCTTGGGTCATTCCCGGACGAGTCACCCCGGATTCCTCCGGTGTGGGATCGTTGACGGGTTGCGGGTCAGCGGTCTCAGTCTTCTTGTTGCGTCCAAACACCCGCCAGAGTTTACCGGAGTCCACACTGCTCCGTGCGCCGCGGAATCGCAGCCAACCTTTGGCCACTCGGTGCGGCTCGTGTTTAAGCTCAAACCATGACCAACATGGATGCGAATTCCCACCAGGAACAGCAGATCGATCTCCAGCAGTTCAGGGAGGTCATCGAGCGCAGGTTTGATGCCGTGCTGAGTGATCTGAAAAATCTGGTCTCCATCCCGGGCATCGCCTGGGACTCCTTTGACCAAGCAGAACTCCAGCGCAGTGCACAAGCAGTGGCCGACCTCCTGGCCGCTGAAGGGTTCGACTCGGTGGAGATCCTGCCCGCTGACGGCAACGCGGCTCACCCTGCCGTCATCGCCCACAAGGCTGCGGCGGATGGAAAACCCACCGTGCTGCTCTACGCCCATCACGACGTTCAGCCTCCCGGGAGCCTGGACTCTTGGAGCTCTGAACCGTTCACCGCCGTTGAACGTGACGGCCGGTTGTACGGGCGAGGGGCTGCTGATGACAAGGCCGGGGTCATGGCGCACATCGGTGCCGTACGCGTGTTGCGTGAGGTCATGGGGGAGGACCACGGGCTGGGCATCACGGTGTTCATCGAGGGAGAGGAGGAAGCCGGCTCTCCGCATTTTGCCGAGTTCCTGCAGCGTCACCGTGAGCGACTGGCAGCCAATGCCATTGTGATCGCCGATTCAGCCAACTGGGAGGTGGGTGCTCCCACTCTGACCACCGGCCTGCGCGGCGTGGTGGGGGCCGAAGTCACCGTGCGCGCGCTGAAGCATGCCCTGCACTCCGGTGGTTACGGCGGCCCCATCCTGGACGGCCCCACGTTGCTGGCTCGTTTGATCGCCACGCTGCACGACGACGACGGCGCGGTTGCCGTGACCGGTCTGAAACACGCGGCAGAACCTGCCATCGATTACCCGGAAGAACAGTTCCGGGCGGATGCCGGTTTGCTGGACTGTGTCGAGCTGGCTGGGCGTGGAAGCATCACGTCTCGATTGTGGGCGCAGCCTGCGATTTCCGTGACGGGCATTGACGCCACCGCCGTGGATGTGGCTTCTAACACCATTTCACCGTCTGCCCGAGCCAAGGTGTCGTTGAGGATCGCGCCGGGGGAGGACCCCGCCGTCGCCGCTGAAAGTCTGAAGAAGCACTTGATCCACAATGCTCCGTTCGGAGCTGAAGTTCAGGTTGAGATTGATGAACAGGGTCCTCCGTTCAGCACCAACACCGATTCGGATGCGGCTCAAGACATGTTGTGGGCTCTTGGCCAAGCCTGGGACCGAGAGCCGTTGGAGGCAGGTATGGGTGGTTCCATCCCGTTTGCCGCTTTGCTCCAAGAGGCCTACCCGGAGGCCACCATTCTGATCACCGGAGTGGAAGATCCGGACACTCGGGCGCACGGAATCGATGAGTCCTTGCACGTGGAGGACTTCCGGCAGGTGATCCTGGCCGAGGCCCTGTGGCTGGCGCGGTGCGCCGGGGGTCGGGCGTAGCCTGAAGGAAGTGCATGGTCCTGCGGTCAGTGGTGCAGGAGGCCTGCCTCCGCATCGCCGAGCACGGGAATGAAGATCCTGCTCGCGTGGTTCGAGCATGCAGAAGGTCTGGGGTCGCAAGCAGGCGACCACGAAAGGAGAGCAACTCATGAGCGTCACCGCTGAAAACGCCACCACCCAAGAGCTGCCCACCCACGGCGTCAACTTGACTGACGTGGCGGCACAGAAGGTCAACTCCTTGCTGGAGCAGGAAGGGCGCACGGACCTGCGCCTGCGCGTGGCAGTCCAGCCGGGCGGTTGTTCCGGTCTGATCTACCAGCTCTACTTTGACGAGCGCGTTCTGGACGGGGATGCCGTCAAGGACTTCGACGGCGTGGAAGTGATCGTGGACAAGATGTCCGTGCCGTACCTGGAAGGTTCCACCATCGACTTCGAGGACACCATCCAGAAGCAGGGCTTCTCCATTGACAACCCCAACGCGCAGGGCTCCTGTGCCTGCGGGGATTCCTTTCGCTGACGGTCTTTGGGCCTCCCACGTTCCCGGGTGCGGCAAAAGTTGCCACCAGTTTCTGACTCCTGACGGCACCGACCCAGCGTGACCGCTGGTGCTGGAATCCCACACCTGGAGGCCGAGCGGAACCCGAAAACCCCGCATACCCCAATGGGTATGCGGGGTTTTTCAGGTCTGGGTGTTTGTTCCGTCGGGCACATCACCTCCGAGTCATACCGGCACGCGGACACACTGACTGACACAGTGTCAGCACAGCGGGATCACAGGGGGTAAGCTCGGTCAGGAAACAGCATGCCCAGAACTGGAGCAGTCCCATATCTCCGTACCGGGCGCACCACCAAAAAGAGGAAGGGCCGTCTGTGAGTTCGCACTCCCGAACCGACAGCCGTAGCACCAGGGCTTTGAAGCTATCCGGCCTCGGGGCCGTTGCCGTTCTGGCTCTCACGGGCTGTACGCAAGAAGTCCGCAACGGCTGGATGCCCATTGGCGACTCCGCTCCCACGGACAACGCGCAGAGCATTTTGAACTTGTGGATCGGCTCCTGGGTTGCGGCTCTGGCTGTGGGTCTGGTGGCCTGGGGCCTCATGCTCTGGTGCATGATCGCTTACCGACGCCGCAAGAATGAGGTCGGCTACCCCCGCCAGGTGGCGTACCACCTGCCCTTGGAGATCTTCTACACGATCGTGCCGATCGCTTTGATCGTCTCTCTGTTCTTCTACTCGGAGCGTGCCCTGGCGCAGATCATCCCCAGGTACGACAACCCGGACACCACAATTCAGATTGTGGGCAAGCAGTGGGCGTGGGACTTCAACTACGTTGACGACGACGTCTACTACTCCGGTACGCAGGCCCACCTGAACACCGACGGCTCCGAGGGCGTTGAGGAAACTCTGCCGACCCTGTACCTGCCGGTGGACAGTGACATCGAGATCGAGGTCGCCTCCCGAGACGTCATCCACTCCTTCTGGGTTCCGGCCTTCCTGGAGAAGATCGACATGATCCCGAACCGCACCAACTACATGAGCATCCACACGGAGCGTGAGGGCACGTTCCAGGGCAAGTGCGCTGAGCTGTGCGGTGAGTACCACTCAGAGATGCTGTTCAACGTTGAGGTCGTCTCCCAGGAGGAGTACGACAACCAGATGCAGCAGCTGCGCGACCAGGGCAACACCGGCCAGCTCGGTCTCGAGTACGGCCGTAACGTCAACCTTGACGAAAGCGGTCCGATCCAGCGTGACAACCCTATTGGCTCCAGCTACGACGACGAAAACTAAGAGGGGCTGAAGATGACTACTCTCGAGTACTCAGCCGATGACACCCGGACAGTGGCACCCGCAGTGGTGCCGCGCTCCAAGGGCAAGATCATCGTTGATTGGTTGACGTCAACCGATCACAAGACCATCGGGTACATGTACCTGATCTCAGCCTTCGTGTTCTTCTGCGTTGGTGGTGTCATGGCGCTGTTGATCCGCGCCGAGTTGTTTGCTCCGGGCATGCAGATCCTGGAGACCAAGGAGCAGTACAACCAGCTGTTCACCATGCACGGCACCATCATGCTGCTGATGTTCGGCACCCCGTTCTTCGTTGGCCTGGCCAACGTGATTGTGCCGCTGCAGATCGGTGCACCTGACGTCGCCTTCCCGCGTCTGAACGCTTTGGCCTTCTGGTTCTTCCTGTTCGGCTCCCTGGTGGCCATGGCCGGCTTCCTGTCCCCGCAGGGTGCGGCATCCTTCGGTTGGTTCGCCTATGCGCCGCTGAACTCCACCACGTTCTCCCCGGGAGTTGGTGGTGACCTATGGGTCTTCGGCCTGGCATTGCAGGGCTTCGGCACCATCATGGGTGGCGTGAACTTCATCACCACCATCCTGTGCATGCGTGCACCTGGTATGACCATGTGGCGTATGCCGGTGTTCGTGTGGACCACGCTGGTCACCGGCCTGTTGATCATCATGATCTTCCCTCCGCTGGCAGCCGCGCTGTTCGCACTGGGCATGGACCGCCGATTGGGTGGACACATCTTTGATGCAGAAGCTGGTGGCGCCATCCTGTGGCAGCACCTGTTCTGGTTCTTCGGACACCCTGAGGTCTACGTTCTGGCCTTGCCGTTCTTCGGCATCATCTCGGAGATCCTGCCGGTGTTCTCCCGCAAGCCGCTGTTCGGCTACAAGGGTCTGGTGTTCGCCACCATCGCCATCGCCGCATTGTCCGTGACCGTGTGGGCTCACCACATGTACGTGACCGGCTCCGTGCTGTTGGGCTTCTTCTCCTTCATGACCATGATGATCGCGGTCCCCACGGGCGTGAAGTTCTTCAACTGGATCGGCACCATGTGGCAGGGTTCGTTGACCTTTGAGACCCCCATGCTGTGGGTCCTGGGCTTCATGTTCACCTTCCTGTTCGGTGGCGTGACCGGCGTGATCCTGGCAACCCCGCCGCTGGACTTCCACGTGTCGGACACGTATTTCGTGGTGGCCCACTTCCACTACGTGCTCTTCGGCACCCTGGTGTTCGGCATGTTCGCCGCTTTGTACTTCTGGTGGCCCAAGTTCACCGGCAAGATGCTCAACGAGCGCATCGGCAAGGTCCACTTCTGGATCCTGTTCGTCGGCTTCCACATGACCTTCCTGATCCAGCACTGGCTCGGTGTCATCGGCATGCCGCGTCGTTACGCGGACTACATGCCGGAGGACGGCTTTGCGTGGATGAACGAAGTCTCCACCATCGGCGCCATGCTGTTGGCCGTGTCCATGATCCCCTGGTTCTGGAACGTCTACACCACGCACAAGAACGCTCCCAAGGTTGAGGTTGACGACCCCTGGGGCTTCGGTGGATCGCTCGAGTGGGCAACCTCCTGCCCGCCCCCGCGCCACAACTTTGTGTCCCTGCCCCGCATCCGTTCGGAGCGCCCGGCACTTGACCTGCACCACCCTGAGCTGGCCAAGGCCTCACCTCAGCAGTCCATGACCACCCACGCAGGCATGAAGGGTTGATCCACGTATGAAGGCAACTATCTACTCCCTGTGGATCGTCGGCATCTTCGTCATGGGTGCTGGGATCGTCTACGGCTTTGTGACCAACTTCAACGAATGGGCCGGTTTCCCGGCACTGCTGGCCACCGCCGCCATGTGCTTCATGTTGGCCGTGTACTTCATGCTGGTGCTGCGCTCCACCAAGGCCCTGCTGCCGGAGGACGACCTGGAGGGCGAAATCGCCCAGGCAGCCGGTGACTACGGACACTTCTCCCCGTGGTCATGGTGGCCGCTGCTGATCGGTGGCGCCTGCACCATCCTGGTGTTGGGTCTGGCCATCGACTGGTGGATCGTGGGTCTGGCTGTTCCGGTCGCCATTGTGGGTGTCCTGGGGCTGGTGTACGAGTACAGCACCGGCGAGCACGCACACTGACCTGATGGCCAGTCATCTGATGGGCTGACCGGAAATCCCCGCGCACGGCACAGTGCGCGGGGATTTCTCATGTCCATGCCTGGTTCGTGTGACGCACCTCCAGTTCCGGTGTGGTCCCGCCCATATGCCGGGGCCGGGCCTGGGGCATATTTTGTCGGACAACACATCTACGCCAACAGCATGACTCATGCACTCTGGCGGTTGGACAACGACGTCTTAGCGAGGAAACCCACCATGACCAAGCCCCTGTTCTACGCCTTCCTGATCCTGGGTGCCGCCTTGTTGGTGATCGGCATGTGGACCGTGGCAACTGCCGGGCCCCCTCTGCTGGGTTGGGTGGTGCTGGCCGGCGGCTTGATCATGCTGTGCGCACCCGCCGTTTCTTGGGGGTCTGCTGCGGCCGATAAGCTGGAGCAGTGAAAACTTTCGAGCAACTGTTCGCCGAAATCTCCCAGAAGGCCGCGGACCGGCCGGAGGGATCCTCCACCGTGGCTGAACTGGACCGTGGTGTCCATGGCATCGGCAAAAAAGTGGTTGAAGAGGCCGCCGAGGTCTGGATGGCCTGTGAGTACGAAACCTCCGATGAAGCTGCTGAGGAGATTTCCCAGCTGCTCTACCACCTGCAGGTCATGATGGTTGCCAAAGGACTCACCCTGGAAGACGTCTACCGGCATCTGTGACCCACTGGACAGGGCCTGCCCAAGCGCACCAGTGGTATCCCTGGCCCCGGTCGAATCGAGCTGCCCAACCGCGTCCATGACCGTGTGAGTTCCCTGGTGGAGACACCAACCGATCCAAGAACAGGAATCTGAATGCTGCGCGTTGCCATCCCCAACAAGGGAGCACTGTCCGAAGCCTCGACCACCATGCTGCGTGAGGCGGGTTACCGCCAGCGCAGGGATTCCCGGGAGTTGGTTCTGGTGGATCCGGAGAACAACGTGGAGTTCTTCTACCTCCGGCCCCGGGACATTGCCGTGTACGTGGGCGGTGACGTTTTGGACGTGGGCATCACAGGCCGTGACCTGCTGCTGGATTCCGCAGCTCCGGCCGATGAAGATTTGGCACTGGACTTTGCCCGTTCCACCTTCCGGTTTGCCGGACCCGCGGGGGAGTTCTCATCCCTGCAGGATCTGCAGGGCAAGCGGATCGCCACCAGCTACACCGAATTGCTGCGCACCTACCTTGCCCAGCAGAGTGTTCAGGCCGAGGTGGTGCGTCTGGACGGTGCCGTGGAGTCCTCCATCCGTTTGGGCGTGGCGGATGCCATTGCCGATGTGGTGGAGACCGGCAACACCTTGCGCGCAGCAGGACTTGAGGTATTTGCAGAGCCCATCATGACATCGGAAGCCTTGCTGATCCGGTCCCGCCATGAGATCGAACCCGAGGGCTTGGCGGTGCTGCGTCGTCGTCTGCAGGGTGTTCTGGTGGCCCGCCAGTACGTGATGATCGACTACGACGTTGCGGAGGAGAACCTGGAGGCCACCACCGCCATCACACCGGGAATGCAGGGCCCCACCATCTCCCCGCTGGGCCACGGCAATTCACTGGCCGTGCGCGCTATGGTGCGCCGCGCTGACACCAACAAGGTCATGGACGCGCTTTACGCCGCAGGTGCCCGGGCCATTCTGGTTTCCCCCATTCACGCGGCCCGTATCTGATCCGCCGCCTCAACCCATGCGCTGCGGGCGCCACGCCGCTCACAGCGTCCCTGTGACAAAGGAACCGCCTCCGTGACCGTAGCCGTACGTGTGATTCCCTGCCTTGACGTCGATGCCGGCCGCGTGGTCAAGGGTGTCAACTTTGAGAACCTGCGCGATGCCGGAGATCCGGTGGAACTCGCGGAGCGCTACAACCGCGCTGGTGCAGATGAGCTGACGTTCTTGGACGTCACCGCATCTTCCGGGGCCCGGGCCACCATGTTCGACGTCGTCGCCCGGACCGCGGAGCAAGTGTTCATCCCGCTGACGGTGGGTGGTGGCGTGCGGACCGTGGACGACGTCGACCGCCTGCTGCGCTGTGGTGCGGACAAGGCCTCCATCAACACCGCCGCGATTGCCAGACCAGAAGTGATCAATGAGATCACCCAGCGGTTCGGTAACCAGGTTCTGGTGCTCTCCTGCGACGCCAAACGCACGGGTAACACGGTCTCCGGTTTTGAGGTGACCACTCACGGAGGCAGACAGTTGACCGGGGTGGACGCAGTGGATTGGGCGGCTGAGGCGGAGCGCCGCGGTGTGGGGGAGATTCTGCTGAACTCCATGGACGCCGATGGCACGCGCAATGGTTTTGACGTGGAGATGATTCGTGAGGTGCGAGCTGCCACCACGGTGCCGCTGATCGCCTCAGGCGGCGCGGGGGAGCCTGCACACTTCCCACCGGCCGTGGCTGCCGGTGCTGATGCGGTGCTGGCCGCATCCGTGTTCCACTTCGGCCCCGTCAACGCCATTGCTGAGGTCAAGGCTGCTCTGAGGGCTGAAGGTCACCCGGTTCGTTGAGGACGTGGCAACGTGTGAGCCCCATCCACTTCGTGAGTTCTGCTCGCGCCTGCCTATAGTGTCCGGTGATGTCTGAATCAACGCAGGAAGCCTCCCCACTGGAACCCTCACTGGCAGAGCGTCTCGAACGGGACGATCACGGCCTGGTGGCCGCCATCATCCAAGACCATGAGACCGATGACGTACTCATGTTGGGCTGGATGGATGATGAGGCTCTGCACCGCACCCTGACCTCTGGGCGCGTGACATTCTGGTCACGGTCCCGGCAAGAGTACTGGCGCAAAGGGGACACCTCCGGGCACCGCCAGTACGTGAAGTCCGTTGCCCTGGACTGCGACGGCGACGCCCTCCTGATCCGAGTGGAGCAGATTGGCGCCGCCTGCCACCGCAACACCCGGACCTGTTTTGACGGCGGAGAACTACCCGCAGTAGTTGGCACCGTCTGAGGCCCTGCCTCCTCACCCTTTTGTTGTTCACCGTCACCAGGAGCAGACATGGAGACTCTGGGTCTCATCACACCGTCCCTTGAAGAGTTCAAGGAACACGCCCGGCACCACCGCGTGATCCCCGTACGCACCACCGTGCTGGCGGATTCCCTGACTCCCATCGGTCTGTACCGCAGCCTGGTGCTCCGGTCCGATGGAACGGCGCCGGCGGGCACCTTCTTGCTGGAATCCGCTGCTCAAGGAATGTGGTCCCGCTGGTCCTGGGTGGGCGTCAGCTCCCGTGCCACGTTAACCAGCAATGACGGTCAGGCTCACTGGCTGGGGACACCCCCGGTGGGAGTGCCAACCTCTGGCTCTCCCGTGGAGGCCTTGCGTCAGACCATGCGGGAGTTGCAGACCCAGAGGTTCTCAGACGTACCACCACTGACTTCCGGCATGGTCGGATTCGTGGGATGGGAAGCTGTGCGCCACTGGGAGCACCTGCCCAACCCGCCGCAGGACGACCTTCGGATTCCAGAGTTGGCCATGAACCTGGTGGCGGACATGGCAGTCCATGACAACCAGGCCGGGACCGTCACCTTGGTGGCCAACGCCATCAACGTGGATGGCACGGACGAGCGTGTGGAGGAGGCCTATCTGGACTCCGTCTCCCGCGTGGAGGCCATGCTGGAGAACCTGTCCCAAGCCACGGCCCAGGTCAGCGTCACGGATCAGGCCACCACGACGGATCAGGCCACCCTGACGGGCCAGGCCACCACGATGGGACAGGGCGGCGGGAAGGATCAGACCCGTGGACCGGGGCCAGATTCTGGTGAGTCGACCCAGCGGCCGGATCTGGAATCGATTGTGGAACAGTCTTGGGACCGTGAGATCTTCATCGACTCCATCGGTGAGGCCAAGCAGGCCATCGTGGACGGAGAGATCTTCCAGGTGGTGATTTCCAGGCGGTTCGAAACAGACTGCACCGCAGCCCCCCTGGACGTCTACCGCTCCCTGCGTCGCATCAACCCCAGCCCGTACATGTACCTCTACGCCTTTGAGGACGTCCAAGGCCGGGACTATCACGTGGTGGGATCTTCCCCTGAGGCCTTGGTGACGGTCACCGACCGTGAAGTGGTGACCCACCCCATCGCCGGCTCCCGCCCCCGGGGCGCAACTCCGGCTGAGGACCTGGTGATGGAGAAGGATCTGCTGGCGGATGACAAGGAGCGCGCCGAGCATCTGATGTTGGTGGACCTCTCCCGCAATGACCTCTCCAAGGTGTGTGTGCCCGGCACGGTGGATATCACGGAGTTCATGGAGGTGGAGCGCTTCAGCCACATCATGCACCTGTGTTCCAACGTGGTGGGCCAGATGCGCCCCGGCACGGAGACCTACGACGTTCTGGCGGCCACGTTCCCCGCCGGCACGTTGTCCGGTGCCCCCAAGCCGCGGGCATTGCAGCTGCTTGACCGTTATGAACCGCGCCGTCGCTCCATTTACGGCGGGGTGGTGGGTTACATGGACTTTGCCGGAGACATGGACATGGCCATCGCCATCCGGACCGCCCTGTTGGTGGATGGCAAGGCCTACGTCCAGGCAGGTGGTGGAATCGTGGCCGATTCGGTGCCGGAAACCGAGGCCACCGAATCGCTGAACAAGGCCACAGCACCCTTGCGCGCTGCATTGGGTGCCCGCACCTTGCGCTCGGTGGGCGGCATGGAGAATACGACGACGGCCCCGGGCCAGGACCAGCAACACAACCAGGGACAAGACCAGGACCCGCCGCGATGAAAGCTCTGCGTTCCAAAAGCACGCTGATCCTGACCGGATTGGTGATTGCCGCTGCCTTGTTCGGTGCAGCCTCCATGGTGTGGTTCAACGTCACGGTGCCCAACCCGGTCCAGGACATCCAGGTGAGTGTGCGGGGCACGGAAGCCAGCCCGGCTGTGCCCGCGTTGTCCCTGGTGGCGGCTGCGGCCTTTCTGGCCTTGAGCATCGCGGGGCGGGTGCTGCGCTGGGTAGTGGCCGTTGTCATCCCACTGGCAGCTGCCGGGGTGTTGTTCTCCGTGATTTCTGCTGTCAGTGACCCGCAGCGGGCCACGGAGACTGCCGTGGGGGACAGTGCCGGGGTGGTCGGCACGGAGGTGGTTCCGGACCAGAGCTTGTGGCCCTGGGTGGCCCTTGTCCTGGCAGTCCTGCTGTTGCTGATCGGCCTCTGGAGCCTGCTGGTGCTTCCCCGGTGGAGTGCCGGCGGCGCCACCAAGTACCGCCGTGAACGGGAGACCACCGCTCAGCCGACGTCAGCTGCAAGCGGCGTGCATGACCCTGATGCGGCTCGTCGCGACGGGATCGATGCCTGGGATGCCTTCTCCGACGGTGAGGATCCCACAGGCAGATGACCTCCCTGTGGGTGCGTTGACTACGTCACGGCGCGCCCGCAATGGCACAATGGCATGAGCAACTGCGCGTGATTGCACCACAGACCCTCCGGGCGCACGGGGCGCTCACTGAAAACGGTTGCCAGCCGCTGCTGGAACCACTGATCCACGGGAGATCGAACAGATGTCTAACCAGAATGAAATCGTGCTGGACCACACGGGCTACGTGGGCCACGGCAACACGCCCGCTGCCTGGGCCTGCATTGCCATTCTGACGGTGGGTGTGTTGCTGGCCGTCGTCGGATTCACCATTGAGGTCATGATCCTGCTGTGGGTCGGCATCGCCCTGTGCGGTGTGGGCCTGGTGGTTGGTTTTGTCATGAAGCGCATGGGCATGGGCTACGAAGGTGAAGCCGCCCGTGCTGCAGAAAACGGTGGCCACGGCCACTGACCCTTGATGTCTGCGTGACGACCAGTCCCTGATCTCTTGGGGACTGGTCGTTCGTATCGAGTGGGAGCTTGTGGGCGAACTCTACGACTTCCACCACCCTGCTGACCGGCCGGCCAAGCACACAGAATTGAGACCACCATGACCCAACAGCACGCATTCCCTGCCGAACAGCGCACCGGCACCGTGCTTGACCAGATCATCGACGGCGTGCGGGAGGATCTGGCCGAACGCAAGAAGCTGGTCTGCCTGGATGATCTCAAGCAGAAGGTGACCACCGTTGCGGCCCCGCGTGACGCGGTGGCGGCACTGCGTGGTCCCCACCCCGACTCCCTGGAAGTGATCGCGGAAGTCAAACGGTCCTCTCCGTCCAAGGGAGAGCTGGCCACCATAGCTGATCCCGCCGTTCTGGCTGCAGCCTACGAAAGGGGCGGGGCCGCCGTCGTCTCTGTGTTGACGGAAGCACGCCGCTTCAACGGTTCCCTGCAGGATCTGGACGCCGTGCGGGCTGCCGTGAGCATCCCCGTGCTGCGCAAGGACTTCACGGTGGACGAGTACCAGATCTGGGAGGCTCGTGCCCACGGCGCTGACCTGGTCCTGTTGATTGTTGCGGCAATGGATGATGACACTCTGCAGCGATTCCTGGAACTCACACGCTCACTGGGCATGGAAGCCCTGGTGGAAGCGCACACTGCTGAGGAAATTGAGCGCGCCAAGAACGTAGGTGCACGGATCGTGGGTGTGAACACCCGCAATTTGAAGACGCTCGAGGTCGATCCCGATCTGTTTGGGCGCCTGGCACAGTTGTTGCCACAGGACGCTGTGACCGTTGCCGAGTCCGGTGTGACCTCACCCGACCACGTTGAGCTCTACGCAAGCCACGGGGCGGATGCCGTGCTCACCGGTGAGGCCCTGGTGCGTGCCGGGGATCCCATGGGAACTGTCAGCGTGTTCCGCTCCGTGGGTGCCGCTGCCCGGGCTGCCTTGCGCAGTGAAGGCGAAGCCGCCGCGCAGGGCCACAAGTGGGCCAATGCCCCAGGCCCGTACTTTGGTGACTTTGGCGGGCGCTGGATGCCGGAGTCCCTGATTGCCGCTCTGGATCAGGTGGAGGAGACCTTTGAGAAGTCCCGCGCGGATGAGGAGTTCCTGGAGGACTTCCGCCGCCTGAGCCGTGATTACGCCAACCGGCCCTCGCTGCTCACGGAGGCCGAGAGGTTCTCTGAAGCTGCCGGCTGCCGGGTGTTGCTCAAGCGCGAAGACCTCAACCACACCGGATCCCACAAGATCAACAACGTTCTGGGTCAGGCACTGCTGGCCAAGCGCATGGGCAAGACCCGATTGATCGCAGAAACCGGTGCCGGTCAGCACGGTGTGGCCACGGCAACGGCCGCCGCGCTGATGGGCATGGAATGCGTGGTGTACATGGGCGCGGAGGACACGGAACGGCAAGGGCTCAACGTGGCCCGCATGGAGCTGCTGGGCGCGCAGGTGGTGGCTGTGCAGAACGGCTCACGAACCTTGAAGGACGCCATCAACGAGGCCCTGCGGGACTGGGTGGCCTCCGTGGACACCACCCACTACCTGCTGGGCACCGCTGCCGGTCCGCATCCGTTCCCCGCCATGGTGCGGTGGTTCCACCAGGCCATCGGTGAGGAGGCCCGGGCGCAGTGTTTGGCCCAGGTGGGTCGATTGCCGGATGCGGTGGCAGCCTGTGTGGGTGGTGGCTCCAACGCCATTGGGATCTTCCATGGGTTCCTGGATGACGAGGACGTGGCACTGTGGGGCTTTGAAGCCGGCGGCGACGGCATAGACACCCCGCGCCATGCCGCCACCATTTCCCTGGGCCGCCCGGGAGTTCTGCACGGTGCTAAGACGTTTCTGATGCAGGACGAAGACGGCCAGACGATTGAATCGCATTCCGTCTCCGCCGGGTTGGACTACCCGGCGGTGGGTCCGGAACACGCCTACCTCAGTGCTGCCGGACGCGCAACGTATCAAGCCATCACGGACACCGAGGCCATGGACGCCTTCCGCCTGCTGTGCCGCACCGAAGGCATCATTCCCGCCATTGAGTCCTCCCACGCCCTGGCCGGCGCCCTCAAGCTGGGGCAGAACTGGTCCCAGGAACTGGGGGAGGCCGCACGGGAGAAGGTAGTGGTGGTATGCCTCTCCGGACGCGGGGACAAGGATGTTGCCACGGCAGCCAAGTGGTTCGGTCTGGTGGATCAGGACCATGAAGAGATCGGGCAGGAGGCCCACTGATGACCGTCATCCAGCCCACGGACCTGGCCTCACGCATCATCCCGGAAGAGGCCCTGGTGCCGCGCGAATCCCGCCTGGCTGATCGCATCCAGCAGTGCAAGGCTGAAGGCCGCCCCGCCCTGATCGGCTACCTGCCGGCCGGATTCCCCACCGTGGAGGAATCCATTGAGGCGGCTGTTGAGCTGGGCACCAACGGTGCGGACATCATTGAGATCGGCATTCCCTACTCGGATCCTGTGATGGACGGTGCCGTGATTCAGCACGCCACCACCACGGCATTGGGCAATGGTTTCCGGGTGGCGGACGTGTTCACCGTGGTGCAGGCCATCGTCACTCGCACCAACGCCGTGCCGATCGTGATGACCTACTGGAACCCCGTGATGCAGCGCGGCGTGGACCGGTTCGCCCAAGAACTGGCCGAGGCCGGTGGAGCGGGCATCATCACCCCTGATCTGATCCCGGATGAGGCTGCCGACTGGTTTGCCGCCTCGGTGAAGTACGGCTTGGACCGGATCTTCCTGGTTGCACCCTCCAGTACCCGTGAACGCATGGAGATGACTGTTCAGGCTTCCAGCGGGTTCATCTACGCGGTCTCAGTCATGGGTGTCACCGGTGCGCGTGATTCGGTTTCGGATGCGGCCCGCAGTGTGGTGGAGCGAACCCGTGCCGCAGGTGGGACCAACGTGTGTGTGGGTCTGGGTGTCTCCAAGCGCGCGCACGTAGAGGAGATCGGTGCCTATGCCGACGGCGTGATCGTGGGCACCGCCCTGGTCAAGGCCCTGGCCGACGGCGGCCCTCGCGCCGTGGGCGAGCTGGCTGCTGAGCTCGCCGGGCGCAACTGAAACGGAATCTGTGAGCATGCCTGTCCTTCCCCAGTCCATTCCCTCTCCCACCTGGTCCAGCTTTGACCTGGGACCCTTGACCATTCACGCCTATGCGCTGTGCATCATGGCCGGAATGGTGGCGGCCGTGCTCATCACCCGACGCCGGTGGGAGAAGCGCGGACTGGATCCGGACATCGTTCTGGATGCCGCGTTGTTGGCCATCCCCATGGGCATTGTGGGGGCACGGCTCTACCACGTGGCCATCACGGACCCCACGTACTACTTCGGCTCCTGGGATGGTTTCCGGGAAATCCCCATGCTGTGGCACGGCGGTCTGGGCATCATGGGGGCCGTGGCCTTCGGGGCCCTGGCGGTGTGGATCATCTGCCGCCGCAACAACGTGCCCTTTGCCAAATTCGCCGACTGTGTGGCACCGGGTTTGTTGGTGGCCCAGGCCATTGGTCGCTGGGGAAACTGGTTCAACCAGGAACTCTTTGGCTCACCCACCACGTTGCCCTGGGGGCTGGAGATCTCCACCACCTCTGGCAACTTCCCGGCCGGTACCCCTGCCGACACTTTGTTCCACCCCACGTTCCTCTACGAATCCCTGTGGAACCTGCTGGGGGCAGCAGTTCTGATCTGGCTCAGCAATTCGGTGCGCACGGCTCACAGGGTCGATGGCGGCCGGCTCTTTGCCCTGTATCTGATCTGGTACGGGTTGGGTCGATTGATGATCGAACTGTTCTTGCGGATCGATCCCTCCTTCATGCTGTGGGGTCTGCGCATTCACGTTTACACGGCGGCAGGCATCGTTGTGTTGGGTCTGTTGCTTTTCCTCTGGTTGCAGCGGCGGATTAGGGCCAGAAGCCATGCCGGCCAGGACGACGTCGCACGTGTGTGACCTTCAGATGTCGTCCGTGTAACAAGCGCGCAACGTCGTCGTCGTAGTGTGTGTGCGATTGGATTGGAGGCTGAGCTTCACGCCGTCGCACCGGGCCCCGGGGGCACCACGTTCTGCCGATGCCCCGCCCCACGCCGGTGATTCCGGCCTTCAACGTTCCACCCAGTGAGGAGAGTCTTCATGACGCAGCCCGATTCCGGACAGCAGCCGCAGACCGCATCCGCGGACGAGCAGGACACCACGCTGCCCCAGGAGACGGTGGAATCCCCGTTCCGTCAGTTCTCCACCGCTCCGGAGGAGCAGGGACTTTACAAGCCGCAGGAGGAGAAGGACGCCTGCGGTCTGGCCGTGATTGCCACCCTGACGGGGGAGGCCACCCACGAGATCGTGGAGAAGGCTCTGATTGCACTGCGCGCCCTGGAGCACCGCGGTGCGGTGGGCGGGGACGAAGGTACCGGGGACGGTGCCGGAATCCTGCTGCAGATCCCGGACGGATTCTTCCGGGAGGTCCTGGACTTCGAGCTGCCGGCCTTTGGTTCCTACGCGGTGGGTTCCGCGTTCCTGCCCACGGACTCCCAGGGCACCAAGAAGGCTGAGAAGATCAAGGCGGGCATGGCCAAGATCGCGGAAGCTGAAGGTTTGGAGGTCCTGGGCTGGCGTGATGTTCCCATCGAGGCCTCGGCCGTGGGGTCCGCAGCGCGTTCCGTGATGCCGTACTTTGCCCAGATGTTCGTACGGGAAGCACCGGATGCGGATGAGGCCTTCACCGGGCACATCCCGGTCTATGACCTCTCCGGTGAGGCCGCCCAGCGGCAACTGGACCAGAAGGCCTTCCGTCTGCGCAAGCGCAGCCAGAACCGGTTGGGTGTGTACTTCCCGTCCTTCTCCTCCTCCACCATTGTTTACAAGGGCATGTTGACCACGGCCCAGCTGGAGCCGTTCTACCCGGATCTCTCCGATGAACGTTTTGCCACCAAGTTGGCCGTGGTCCACTCCCGGTTCTCCACCAACACGTTCCCCTCCTGGCCGTTGGCTCAGCCCATGCGTATCCTGGCGCACAACGGTGAGATCAACACGGTCAAGGGCAACCGGAACTGGATGCGGGCACGTCAGTCCCAACTGAAGTCCCCGCTGTTGGGCCGCAACCCGGAGGAACTGTTCCCCATCTGCTCGGAAGGGGCTTCTGACTCCCAGTCACTGGATGAGGTGGCTGAGCTTCTGATGCTTTCGGGCCGGCCCATCACCCAGGCCATGATGATGATGATTCCGGAAGCGTGGGAGAACCACGAGACCATGGATCCGGACCGCAAGGCCTTTTACGAATACCACTCCACCTTGATGGAACCGTGGGACGGACCAGCTGCCGTGGCCTTCACGGACGGCCGCCGTGTGGGCTCCGTGCTGGACCGCAACGGTCTGCGCCCGGGCCGCTTCTGGGAAACCCAGGACGGTTTGGTGGTTTTCGCCTCCGAGGTGGGCGTGGTGGATCTCTCCGATCGCACCATTGTGCGCAAGGGCCGCGTGTCTCCGGGCACCATGTTCCTGGTGGACACCGTGGAGGGCCGGATCATCGAGGACCAGGAACTCAAGCGGGAGGTGGCCACCCTCAAGCCGTGGCGGGAGTGGACCGAAGGCAACTTGGTGCGCTTTGAGGACCTTCCCCAGCGTGAGCACATGGTGCACCCACGCCGCTCGATCGAACTGCGGCAGAAGACCTTTGGGTACACGCATGAGGAACTGCGCAAGATCGTGGGCCCCATGGCCCTTGCCGGCGCTGAGCCCATCTACGCCATGGGCACGGACACCCCCGTGGCGGTCCTGGCTGACCGCCCGCACCTGCTGTTTGACTACTTTGTCCAGTCCTTTGCACAGGTGACCAACCCGCCGCTGGATGCCATCCGGGAGGAACTGGTCACCAGTCTCAAGGGGGCACTGGGGCCCATGGGCAACCTGCTGACCACCAAGCGGGTGCGCACCCACCAGATCGGTCTGGACTTCCCGGTGATCAACAACGATCAACTGGATCAGATCCTGCACCTGGACGATGACGAGGACATGCCGATCGCCCTGAAGGTCCGCGGCCTCTACCGCCCAGAAGGTGGTGGCCCCGGGCTGCGTGCCCGGATCTCTGAGATCTGCGAAAAGGTCTCGGCCGCCGTGAACCGCGGCGTGGAGTTCATTGTGATCTCCGACCGTGACTCCAACGGCCAATGGGCACCCATTCCTTCCCTGCTGCTGACCAGCGCCATCCACCACCACCTGCTGCGTTCGGCCACCCGCACCCGCTGCTCCCTGGTGGTGGAGGCCGGTGATGTCCGCGAGGTCCACCACGTGGCGTTGTTGGTGGGTTACGGCGCGTCCGCCGTGAACCCCTACCTGGCCATGGAATCTGCCGAGGAGTTGGTGCGCACCGGTCAGATCGCCGGTGTCACCGAGGAACAGGCGGTGGCCAACCTGATCAAGGCCCTGGGCAAGGGTGTGCAGAAGATCATGTCCAAGATGGGCATCTCCACAGTCTCCTCCTACTGCGGTGCCCAAACCTTTGAGGCACTGGGGCTCTCCCGTGACGTGATCGACGACTTCTTTGCGGGCACCCCCTCCCAGATCGACGGCGTGGGCCTTGATGTGATCGCGGAGGAAGCCGCTGCACGGCACCGTCGCGGCTACCCGGCGGACGGGGTCAAGGAGCCCTACATCGGGTTGGAGACCGGTGGCGAGTACGACTGGCGGCGGGACGGTGCACCGCACCTGTTCAGCCCGGAGACCGTGTTCCGCCTGCAGCACGCCACCCGAACGGGCCGCTATGACATCTTCAAGTCCTACACACGCCTGGTGGATGACCAGTCGCAGGAGCTCAAGACCATCCGTGGTCTGTTGAGCTTTGATCCCAACCGCTCACCGATCTCCATTGACGACGTCGAACCCGTGGAAGCGATCCTCAAGCGGTTCTCCACCGGTGCCATGTCCTACGGCTCCATTTCCAAGGAAGCCCACGAGACGCTGGCGATTGCCATGAACCAGATCGGCGGCAAGTCCAACACCGGCGAGGGTGGTGAGGACGTCGACCGCCTCATGGATCCCGCACGGCGTTCGGCCATCAAGCAGGTGGCTTCCGGTCGCTTTGGTGTGACCAGCCTGTATCTGACCAACGCTGAGGACATCCAGATCAAGATGGCCCAGGGCGCCAAGCCCGGTGAGGGCGGTCAGCTGATGGCGCAGAAGGTCTACCCCTGGGTGGCCCGTACGCGTCACTCCACCCCGGGAGTTTCGCTGATCTCCCCGCCGCCGCACCACGACATCTATTCGATCGAGGACTTGGCGCAGCTGATCTACGACCTCAAACGCGCCAACCCCGGGGCCCGGGTGCACGTGAAGTTGGTCTCCGAAATCGGGATCGGCACCGTGGCCAGTGGCGTGACCAAGGCCCGTGCCGACGTCGTTCTGGTCTCCGGTCACGACGGCGGAACGGGTGCTGCACCGCTGAACTCGCTCAAGCACGCCGGTCTGCCGTGGGAACTGGGCCTTGCCGAGACCCAGCAGACGTTGATGCTCAACAACCTGCGGGATCGGGTGGTGGTCCAGGCCGACGGTCAGATGAAGACCGGACGTGACGTGGTGATCGCAGCGTTGCTGGGCGCCGAGGAGTTCGGCTTTGCCACCGCCCCGTTGGTGGTGGAGGGCTGCATCATGATGCGCAAGTGCCACCTGGACACCTGCCCCGTGGGTGTGGCCACCCAGAACCCGGTCTTGCGCGAGCGCTTCACGGGCAAGGCAGAACACGTGGTCAACTTCTTCCGCTTCATCGCGGAGGAAGTGCGCGAACTGCTGGCGCAGCTGGGCTTCCGGACCTTGGAGGAGGCCATCGGCCATGCCGAGGTGTTGCGCACGGAGAAGGCCATTGACCACTGGAAGGCCAACGGCCTGGACCTGACCCCCATCCTGCACTCGGCGGTGCTGGAGCAGCCTGGACGCGCGGTGCGTTCCGGCAAGGGCCAGAACCATGAACTGGACCAGCACTTTGACGTGCAGTTGATCCAGGAAGCAGCCCCTGCCCTGACCAACCGGGAACCCGTGGCGCTGCAGCACACCATCATCAACACGGACCGTGCCGTGGGCACCATGCTGGGTCACCAGGTCACCAAGACCTTTCAAACCGATGACCTGGCCGATGACACCATCACCGTGGCGCTGACCGGTCAGGCCGGTCAGTCCCTGGGTGCCTTCATGCCCAAGGGCATCACCATCCGCTTGGAGGGGGATGCCAACGACTACTCCGGCAAGGGCCTTTCCGGTGGACGCATCATCGTGCGCCCCGAGCGTGACGCCGGCTTTGCCGCCGAGGAGAACGTGGTGGCAGGCAACGTGATCGGCTACGGCGCCACCAGTGGGGAACTCTTCCTACGCGGACGTGTGGGGGAGCGCTTCCTGGTCCGCAACTCCGGTGCCACCGCCGTGGTGGAAGGCATCGGCGACCACGGGTGTGAGTACATGACCGGTGGTCTGGCACTGATCATCGGCCCCACCGGCCGTAACTTTGGTGCCGGCATGTCCGGTGGTGTGGCCTACGTCCTGGACCTGGCGGAGACCTCCGTGAACCTGCAGTCCCGTAGCTCCGGTGAACTGCAGCTGGGGGAGTTGGATGCAGGCGACGTCGACACCGTGCGCACGCTGCTGCAGCGTCACGTGGAGGAAACCGGATCCACCCACGCACAGGCGTTGCTGGAGAACTTCGAGGACACGGTGGGTCGACTGACCAAGGTGTTGCCCCGCGACTACTCCGCAGTGTTGGGCATCCGAGCAGAAGCACAAGCCGCCGGCATGGACCCGGACGGCACAGAAACCTGGAACAAGATCCTGGAGGTGACCACCCGTGGCTGACCCGCGCGGATTCCTCAAGTACACCGAACGTCAGGACCGTCCCAAGCGGCCCGTGCCGGTACGCATCATGGACTTCAACGAGGTCCAGACGGCTCCGGATTCAGCAACCCTGAAGAAACAGGCATCACGCTGCATGGACTGTGGTGTGGCGTTCTGCCATCAGGGCTGCCCCCTGGGCAACCTGATTCCAGAATGGAATGACCTGGTGTGGCGCGGCCACAGCCGTGAAGCCGTGGCGCGCATGCACGCCACCAACAACTTCCCGGAGTTCACGGGCCGTGTGTGCCCGGCCCCCTGCGAGTCGGCCTGCGTGCTCGGCATCAACCAGCCTGCGGTGACCATCAAGCAGGTGGAGTACGCGATCGGTGAGATGGCCTTTGACGAGGGCATTGTGGAGCCGTTCATCCCGGACCGCCTGGTGAGCCAGACCGTGGCCGTGGTGGGCTCCGGGCCCGCCGGGCTTGCCGCTGCCCAACAGCTCACGCAGGCCGGATTCACGGTGGCGGTCTACGAACGTGACGACCGCATTGGTGGTCTGCTGCGTTACGGCATCCCCGACTTCAAGTTGGAGAAGGAGATCCTGGACCGCCGCCTGGACGTCATGCGCGCAGAGGGAACCCGCTTCCGCACCGGTGTGGAGATCGGCAAGGACATCACGTGGGACCAGCTGCGGCGTCGGTACGACGCCGTGATCGTGGCAACCGGAGCCCTGGAGGCCCGCGAACTCGGGGTTCCCGGACGTGAACTCAACGGCGTGCACCACGCCATGGAGTACCTGACCCAGGCCAACCGTGTGGCGGCCGGGGACGAGGTCCCCAACCAGATCCGGGCCGATGGCAAGCACGTGGTGGTCCTGGGCGGCGGTGACACCGGTTCTGACTGCATCGGCACCGCCAACCGTCAGAACGCAGCATCCGTGACCAACATTGCCATCGGGTTCGAGTTGCCGGCGGAGCGCCCGGATGACCAGCCGTGGCCCATGACCCCGCGTGTCTTGGACGTGTCCTCGTCACACGAGGAAGGCGTGGACCGAGTCTATCTGTCCTCCACCGTGGAGATCCTGGGGGAGAACGGTCGGGTCACCGGACTGAAGGTGGCTGAGACCGAGTACCTGCATGACGGCAGGCGCGTGCCCAAGGAAGGCACCGAACGCGTGGTGCCCGCAGACATGGTGCTGTTGGCGTTGGGTTTCACCGGTAACGAATCCGATGAACTCGTGGAGCAGATCCACACCGATCTGGACAAGCGCGGCAACGTGGCACGTGATGACACCTACATGACCACCGTTGACGGAGTGTTCGCCTGCGGCGACGCCGGCCGTGGCGCATCCCTGGTGGTCTGGGCCATCGCTGAGGGGCGCGCGTGTGCATCAGCGGTGGAGAAGTTCCTCACGGGCAGCACCAGACTGCCCTTCCCAGTGGCCCCCAGCACGCAGGCCATCAACCTGCGGTGAAACCGACGGCGGCGGGCAAAGCAACGCAACCCGCCGCCGTCGTTGCCCTGCCCCTGCCCCAAGGCGAGTAGGGTAGGACGTGAAGCAGGCCGGACACGGCCTGAACGCCCTGGCAGTGACGCCGCGTCGGCCCTTGTATCCCGCGCACGTTACGGGTCGATGCGCAAGTTGCCCTGATGGGCCCATCCGTATTCGACCGAAAGGCATTCCTCATGAGACGAGCCAAGATCGTTGCCACGATTGGACCGGCTATTTCGTCCTACGAGAAGCTCACGGAAGCAATTCAGGCGGGACTGAACGTCGCTCGCCTGAACATGAGCCACGACACCCACGAAACTCACCTGATACAGTACGAAAACCTGCGTCGGGCTGCTGCTGACCTGGACAAGAACGTGGCCATCCTGGCTGACCTCCAGGGCCCCAAGATCCGCCTGACCACCTTTGTGGACGGACCCCACTTCCTGGAGGTCGGGGACGTCTTCACCATCACCAGCCGTGAGGTGGAAGGCACCAAGGAGATCTGCGGAACCACCTTCAAGGGCCTGCCGCAGGACGTCCGCGTGGGCGATGAACTGCTGATCGACGACGGCAAGGTGCGCGTGCGTGCCACCGCCGTGACCGACACCGATGTGACCACCGTGGTGGAAATCCCCGGCAAGGTCTCCAACAACAAGGGCATCAACCTGCCCGGCGTGGCCGTGAACGTGCCGGCCCTGTCCGACAAGGACGAGGAAGATCTGCGGTGGGCACTGCAGACCGGTGTTGACCTGATCGCCCTGTCCTTTGTTCGCACCGGAGACGACATCTCCCGCGTCCACGAGATCATGGACGAGGAAGGCATCCGCCTGCCGGTGATCGCCAAGATCGAAAAGCCCCAGGCCGTGGAGAACCTCCACGAGATCATCGACTCCTTTGACGGGATCATGGTGGCCCGCGGTGACCTTGGCGTGGAGCTGCCCCTGGAAGAAGTTCCCGTGGTGCAGAAGCGCGCCATCGAGTTGGCCCGTCGCTGGGCCAAGCCGGTGATCGTGGCCACGCAGGTGTTGGAAACCATGATGGACAACCCGCGCCCCACGCGTGCCGAGGCCTCTGACTGCGCCAACGCCGTGCTGGACGGTGCTGACGCTGTGATGCTCTCCGGTGAGACATCCATCGGCAAGTACCCGATCGAGGCTCTGCAGACCATGGCCAGGATCATCGAGGCCACGGAACGTCACGGTTCCGAGCGCATCGGTGGCCTGCTGTCCGAACCGCGTACCCGCGGTGGCGCCATCACCCGTGCCGCTGTGACCATCGCCCGGCAGCTGGACATTGGCTACATCACAACCTTCACGCAGTCCGGTGACTCCGCTCGGCGTCTGTGCCGTCTGCGCCCCTCGCAGCCCATCCTGGCCTTCACACCGGATCAGAAGGTCAGCGCCTTCTGCGCACTGCTGTGGGGTGTGGAGCCCGTCCAGGCCGAGGCTGTGGACCACACCGATGAGATGACCAAGCAGGTGGACCGCTACATGTACCGCACCGGCCGCGCCGGTTCCGGGGACCTGGTGGTCATCTGTGCAGGCTCGCCCCCAGGCGTGGCCGGTTCCACCAACCTGGTCAAGGTCCACCGGATCGGTGACCAGCAGGATGCCGGTGCCGTGGCTGAGGACACCCCGGAGTACCACGAGAGCGTGGGTCCGTGGAGTGCCGACCGCTGATCCGTCAGTGACGTTGTGACTTGTTGCCCCGCGGGTTCTTGGGAACCGGCGGGGCAACGTCATGACTGGGGCCGAGCGGGAGAGCAACTTTCCCTGTCACCATCCAGATCGTCGTACAGTGCCACGGAAACGGTGCGGGTCCGCGGTAGTGACCGCGTACTCGTTCAACGGGGAAGCAATGGCGTGGGAACGATGCAGCCGGGTGCGGGCCGAACGGAGGCGACCGGTACGCCGTCACGGTTCACGGACGTGCACGCGCATTTTGTGCCGCAGGCCTATCGCCAGGCGCTGCTGGAGCAAGGCATCAACTTTCCCGATGGCTCACCCATTCCGGAATGGTCCGCGGCCGGGCACGTGGAGGCGCTGGATGAACTGGGGATCACCACGGCCATGCTCTCTGCCTCCCGCCCCGGCGTGGAGGTGGATGGCCGCCCCGAGTACTGGGCGCGGTTGCTCAACGAATCCGGTGCCGACGCGCGGACGGAGCATCCGGGCGCTTCGGGCTCCTGGCTGCCTTGCCACTTCCGGAGATCGACGCATCCTTGCGAGAGATCGCCCACGCTTTGGATGACCGGAACGCGGACGGTTTTGCCCTGCTGACCCACGTCCAGGGGGTGTATCTGGGGGATGCCCGTCTTGATCCCGTGATGGAGGAACTGAACCGGCGTGAGGCCGTGGTGTTTGTGCACCCCACCTCACCGGCCGGTTGCGCCCACGTGGACATGGGGCGGCCCGCGCCGCTGGTGGAGTACCTGTTCGACACCAAGCGCGCCGTCATCAACCTGGTTCTCACCGCAACGCTGTCCAGGTACCCGGCCATCCGGTGAATCGTCCCGCACAACGGGGCGGTGTTGGCAGACGTGGCGGACCGCGACCACCTGTTCCAACAGTACGTGCTGCATGCACCATCCGAACTGGATGTCCAGCAGGCGCTGAAGGGACTGTTCTACGAAGTCGGGTCTTCGGCGCCCTTCCCCAAGGCCGCCGCCGCGGTAAGGACCCTGACCACGGATGACCACATTCTGCTGGGCACGGATCTGCCGTATGCGCCACCGGCAGCCGTCCGAGCAAACATCCATCGAATCCGCGGCGGTGAGTACCTGGAAGAACCGAGCCTGACGCAGCTGTGCCACGGCACGGCGGACACCCTGTTCCCGCGGCTGCACCCGTGAAACGGATCACTCGGGATGACCGCGTGGGGCGGGTTTGCCGTGACACGCAGTCAACGGGGGAAGATCTCTCCCTGGATACCGTTGCGCCCCGGGGCTAACTTTCCAGATCATAACCGAAAACTCACTGGGTGATTTCCTCCGAGCTCGGCGCGCCCGCCTGCGGACAACTGAGCTCGGAATCGTCGCCCCCACCCAACGACGCCGAGTGCCCGGCTTGCGCCGCGAAGAAGTGGCACAGATGGCGGCCATCAGCACGGACTACTACACGCGGCTGGAACAGGGCCGGATCCAGCCCTCGGCCGCCGTGCTGACTTCCGTGGCCGATGCCCTGCAGCTCGATGCCGCCACCACCGATTACGTATGCACAATTGCCGGACTCACAGCGCAGGCACCCGCAGCCACGCCGCCCGTTCACGACGCACAACAGTTGGCCTTGGTGCAGTCCTTCATCGACGACCTGCACATGACGCCTGTTTTCGTCGTGGGGCCCAGGACGGAGATCCTGGCGTGGAATGACCTGGCCGCAGCCATGATCACGGACTTTGCCGTCATCCCCGAATCTCAGCGCTACTTCATTCGCCTGCTCATCACGGATCCGGCCATGCGTGGGCTGTACGCGGACTGGGAGGAGGTCACGCGAATCTCCGTGGAGCAACTGCGCGCCTTGAACGCAACAACACCGGATGACCCCGAGCTGTGCCATCTGGTGCAGGAGCTCAGGGCCATCGACCCGGAGTTCGCGTCCTGGTGGAATGCTCACGCCGTTGAGCCGCGAACATCGGGGATGAAGGTCCTCCGTCATCCCGTGGTGGGGGAACTGCACCTCGACTGGATGGCGCTGACGTGGAACACCGTTCCCGACTGGCAATTGATCGCCTGGAAGTCTCCCGCGGAAACACCCACCCACCAACGGCTACAGCTGTTGGCACAACACAGCAAGGAGCTGAGAAAATGTCGAAGGCACTTCCTCCCGTGGCACTGGGAACCTGGTCCTGGGGCGCAGGTTCTGCCGGCGGTGACTAGATCTTTGGCAACAACCTGGACACCGCAGATCTGGAACCGGTGCTCGATGCCGCCATGGCCGCGGGTCTCCGTCTCTGGGATACCGCCCAGGTCTACGGCGGCGGGAGTTCCGAGCAGATCCTGGGAAGACTGGCCTCCCGGTATCCGCGTGATGAACTCATCCTCTCCACCGAGTTCACCCCGCAGATCGCACCCGGGTCACAGAATTCGGTCCGGGACCTGCTGGAGGGCTCCCTGGAGAATCTGCACACGGATTCGGTGGACATCTACTGGATCCACAACCCCTCCGACGTCGAACGCTGGACACCGTTCCTGGTGGAACTGGTGCAGACCGGCAAGGTCGGCCGCATCGGTGTCTCCAACCACAATCTGGAGCAACTCCAGCGGGCCCAGGAAATCCTGGCACCCAGCGGGGTGCGGATCACTGCCGTCCAGAACCACTACAGCCTGTTGTACCGGTCATCGGAAGACGCCGGGATTGTGGAGTACTGCGCACAGGAGGGGATCGACTTCTTCGCCTACATGGTGCTGGAACAAGGCGCACTGTCCGGGAAGTACGACGCCGAACACCCCATGCCCGCTGATTCCCAGAGGGGCAGGACGTACAACCCGATCCTGCCCAAGCTCACCCCCGTGTTGGCGGAACTGTCCGCCATCAGCCAGGACCATCAGGCCACGGTGCCTCAGGTCGCCATGGCCTGGGCCATCACCAAGGGCACCATTCCCATCATCGGCGTCACCAAGGCGGAACAGGTCAACGATGCAGCACAGGCTGCAGCCCTTGAGCTCAGCCCCACGGAAATGTCCCGCCTGGAGGACGTGGCAGCCGCCAGCGGAGCGCAGACCCGCGGTGGCTGGGAAGCCCCCATGGTCTGAGACCGCCTCCCGACCCCACCTGACCATCGCCTCCGACCGTGGACCTGACAGCAGCCACCGCTTGCTTCTGAGGCGGATCACACCGAAGGGACCTTCCAGATGGCTGACTCCGCGTCCACATCGGTGCCCGGCACCAAACATCACGGTCCGCACCGCGCCGTGGACACCAGCCAACTCTTCTTCGACCTGGTGTTCGTTTTCGCCATCACGGAAGTCTCCGGACTGATCCGTGAGCAACCCGATGCGCAGGGGTGCTGCGGGCCGCCATCCTGCTGGCCATGATGTATTGGTTCTGGGTGCTGAGCACCATCCAGACCAGCTTCCGTCAGATGAGCACGGCGGGCAACCGCTTGGTGATCTTCGGGTTGACCTTCACCGCGTTGCTGATGGCCTTGGCTATCCCCGCCGCTTTCGAGGAACGCGGTCTGCTGTTCGCCGGGGCCTATTGGTCCGGGCGTGCGCTGGTGTTCGTCACCCTGGCCCGGCGTACGCCCGCCGTGAGGCCCGTGTACGCGGTGAGTCTTCTGCTAACGGGACCTCTGCTGGTGGCCGGAGCCCTGCTGGAATCGCCCTACCGGGAGGTGCTCTGGGCGGCAGCGGCCCTGGCCGAAATCCTGGCACCGCGGGTGAACCACCGCAGGATGCGCACCCTGGTCTACGACCTCGAACACATCGTGGAGCGCTTCGGTCTGCTGGTGATCATCGCCCTGGGGGAGACCATCATCTCCACCGGAGAACCGCTGGCGGAGACCATGAGATTCAGCCTTCCGGAGATCATCACCTTCACGGCGGCGTTCGTGTTGACGATCTCCCTGTGGTGGTTGTACTTCGACCACTCCGCAACGTATCTGGGCAGGCACCTGGAATCCGCACCCGTGACCTTCGAGGCGGTTCGGGGCGCCTTGACCTACACCCAGTTCTGGATCGTGGGCGGGGTCATCGCCGTGGCCGTCGGGGTCCATGAATCCCTGTTGGAGCCATTGAAACCGCTGCCGGTGGTGGTGGGACTGCTCATGTTGGGAGGAACCACGGCGTTCTACGCGGTGTTCACACACCTGCGCTTCACCGTCACGGGGCGGCTGCACCGGTCCAGGATCCTGGGCGTTCTGGGCTGCCTGGTGCTGGCCGTGGGGCTTCCGTGGCTTCCGGCGGCCGGAGTCATGGTGGGGTTGGCCGTGCTGACCGTTGCCACCAATGTGTGGGAGCGTCTGCACCCGGCCAGCGCCGGGGCACCGAGTGGCGCTGACTGGTACCTGGACGAGCACTAGGACATGGTTCTGACAAGACCCCTGGCGTGGCCGGTGACCGGCCCTGCCAGGGGTCTTGATTCTTGTGCCCAAGGTGGGACTTGAACCCACACTCCGAAGAACCGCATTTTGAGTGCGGCGCGTCTGCCAATTCCGCCACTTGGGCCAGGCACGCGAAAAAGTGTACCCCACATCCGGTTGTACGCTGGACAGTGAGCACGTAGCCCATCACCAGACGCTTTCAAGGAGCACCGGCAGTGAGCCAGAACAGCAGTCAGCCCGAGCAGTCCGCCCAGGGAACGGGTCAGTCAGTGGACGTGACCGAGGCCGAAGCCATGAAGGGAGCCGGTGCCCCGGAATCCTTCAGCACGCGCAAGCGTGTGCTGGTGGCTGAGGACGAATCCCTGATCCGCATGGACGTGGTGGAAATGCTGGAGGGTGAGGGCTACCAGGTGGTGGGGGAGGCCGACAACGGCCAGCGCGCTATTGACCTGGCTCGCGAGCTTGAGCCGGACCTCGTCCTGATGGACGTCAAGATGCCGGTTCTGGACGGCATCACCGCCGCCGAGCAGATCGCCTCCGACCGCATTGCCCCGGTGGTGCTGCTGACGGCCTTCAGCCAGAAGGAGCTCATTGAGCGGGCGCGGGAAGCCGGGGCCATGGCCTATGTGGTCAAGCCCTACACGGCAGCTGACCTGATCCCGGCCATCGAGATCGCCCTGTCCCGCTTTGAGGAGATCGTTTCCCTGGAGGACGAGGTCTCTGAGATGAAGGATCAGTTCGAGACCCGCAAGATGGTGGAGCGGGCCAAGTCCTTGCTCATCACCAAGATGGGTCTGAGCGAGCCCGAGGCCTTCCGCTGGATTCAGAAAACTTCCATGGACCGGCGTCTGTCCATGCGGGAAGTGGCGGAAGCCATCCTGAATCAGGTCGCCTGACATCTTGCGGTTCGGGTGGTCTCCGGTCACGGTGTCGGTGACCACCCCTAAGATGGGTCCGTGAGCGATCAGAGCCAGCCCAAGCCCGCCGTCGTCGTGATCGGTTCCAAGACCGAGAATCCCCAGGAAGTGCAGTTGCCGGTGCCCGTGTCCCGGCCGGAGCGCAAACTGTTGTTGATTGACGGCCATTCGCTGGCCTTCCGCGCCTTTTTCGCCCTGTCCCGTGCGGCTGAGTACGGCAACGGTCCGGCCTTTGTCACGGAATCCGGGGAGCACACGGAGGCGGTGTACGGCTTCCTGAACACCATGACCAAGCTGATGCGTGAGCAGAAGCCCACTCACCTGGTGGTTTCGTTCGACCTTGAGGGTCCCACTTTGCGTTCCCAGGAATACGGTGAGTACAAGGGCGGCAGGGATGAGACCCCTGAGGCCTTCCACGGTCAGGTGCCCCGCATTCAGGCTGTGTTGGAGGCACTGGGGGTTCCGGTGGTGACCAAAGAGGGTTACGAGGCCGACGACGTCCTGGCCACCCTGGCCCGTCGTGGTGCCGCTGCCGATTTTGAGGTCCTGGTGTTCTCCGGTGACCGGGATGCTTTCCAGATGGTGGATGACCACGTGACTGTGGTGTACCCGGGCCGCACGCCGTCTGATCTGAAGATGATGGATGCCGCAGCCGTCATGGAGAAGTACAAGGTCCCTCCGCAGTACTACCCGGATCTGGCAGCGCTCACCGGCGAGCAGGCGGACAATTTGCCCGGTGTTCCCGGTGTGGGTCCGGGCTTTGCCGCCAAGTGGATCGAGGCCTACGGAGACGTTGAATCCGTACTGGAGCACGCGGAGAAGATCACCGGCAAAAAAGGTGAGGCGCTGCGGGAGAACGTGGAGCTGGTGCGCCGCAACCGCAAACTCAACCGGTTGGAAACGGGTCTGGACCTGAAGATCGAACTGGACCAGGCCGAACTGCCGACGCCTAATCAAGACGCCGTCAACGCGTTGTTCGATGACCTTGACTTCGGCTCCGGGCTGCGCGGCCGTGTGTTCGAGGCCTTCGCAGGCCCTGAGGCCGGTCCCGCGACGGCTGTCTCCGGTCTTGAGGTGGCAGAAACCGTTGAATCTGCCCAGCAACTTTCCGCCTGGCTTGATGCCGCGGCCGGACGGGAGACCGCGGTACGGCCCCTGCGCCACGACGACGACGCCCCGCAGCCAGGTGGCCGGGAAGTCACCGAACTCTTGTTGGCGCGTGGCAGTGCTGAAGAGCATCCGGCCACGGCTGTCCACCTGGATCTGATGGACGCGGATTCCCAGCTGGAGCAAGTTCTGGCCGACTGGCTGGCTGATGCCGAGCACACCAAGGTGGTCTGGGGTTTTAAGGATCTGTGGAAGTCTCTGCACCTGCGGGGGCTGGAGCTTGAAGGCGTGGTGGATGACATCGCGTTGTCCGCCTATCTGATTGAACCCGCCCGCCGCAGCTACGAGCTGGAAGCGCTGCTGGCAGATCACCTGGACCTGCAGGTTGCCCCGTTGGGGGATGCCGGCGCGCAGGCCAAGGATGACCAGTTGGCACTGGATGTTGCGGGGGAGAGCGCCGATGGCCCCAGGACCTCTGCTGAGGTTGCTCTCCGTGAGGCAGAACTGGCCGTGGCCTCCCTGCAGTTGTCTGGGTTCCTGCGCGGGAAGCTGGAGAATGATGGGCAGACGGCTCTGCTGACCGGCATGGACCTTCCGCTGGCCAAGATCCTGGGGCAGATGGAACTGACCGGCGTGGCCGTGGACCGGCAACGCGTGGATGCCTTGATCAAGAGCCTGGAGGGCCCCATCCAGCAGGCTTGGGACGCCGCGCAGGCCCTGGTGCCTCGCGAGGAGGGTGAGCCGGAGATCAAGCTGGGTTCCACCAAGCAGTTGCAGACGGTGCTGTTCGAGACCTTGGAGCTGCCGCCCACCAAGAAGATCAAGACCGGCTACACCACCTCCGCAGCCGCCCTGGAGGAACTGTTGACCAAGGTGGACCCGGAGTCTCCGGGTGCCCAGTTCCTGTTGGCTCTGCGCCGGTGGCGTGACACCACCAAGCTCAAGCAGATCGTCCAGGGGCTGCGCTCAGCCATCAAGGACGATGACCGCATTCACACGGACTACCAGCAGACCGTGGCTGCCACCGGCCGGTTGTCCTCCACGGATCCCAACCTGCAGAACATTCCGGTGCGCTCGGAGGAGGGCCGCCAAATTCGCGGTGCCTTTGTGGTGGGAACGGATGGTCAGGACCAGTTCCAGGCCTTGGTGACCGCCGACTACTCGCAGATCGAAATGCGGGTGATGGGACACCTCTCCAAGGACGAAGGCCTGATTGAAGCCTTCCGGGACGGCGAGGACCTCCACCGTTACGTGGGTTCCAAGGTTTTTGGCGTGGAACCGGAAGACGTCACGGCCCAGATGCGCTCCAAGGTCAAGGCCATGAGCTACGGCCTGGTGTACGGCTTGAGCTCCTACGGACTCTCCCAGCAGTTGAACATCTCCGTGGACGAGGCCCGGACCATGATGTCCGATTACTTCAAGCGGTTCGGCGGCGTGCGCGACTTCCTGCGCGGTGTGGTGGATGTGGCACGGGAGAACGGATACACGGAGACCATCGACGGTCGTCGTCGTTATTTGCCGGATTTGACCAGTGACAACCGCCAGCTGCGGCAGGCCGCCGAGCGCATGGCACTGAACGCGCCCATCCAAGGGTCAGCTGCGGACATCATCAAGAAGGCCATGATCCTGGTGGACCGTGAGTTCCAGGGCCAGGGATTGCGTTCCCGGGTGCTCATGCAGGTCCACGACGAACTCGTGGTGGAGGCTGCCACCGGTGAGGTGGAGAAGGTCAGTGAGATCCTGCGTACGCAAATGGGCTCGGCCATTGAGCTCTCCGTGCCGCTGGAAGTGAACGTGGGCGTGGGGCCGGATTGGAACGCGGCCGCCCACTGAGTTCACCGTGGGTTGGACCCACCGTGTTCTGGCTGACACACGCCCGGATGGTATTGATTCAGGCTCCCTGCGGGGCCTAAACTAGCCGAGTGTGTGTTCTGCGCGCACTGTCCACAGACGTCGAAGCCCCAGCGGTTCCCGCCCTTGGACGCTTCACTGACCATAATCAATTCATCGGAGTCCCTACTACATGACCACCACCACCCCGCAGGTTGCCGTCAACGACATCGGCTCGGAGGAAGACTTCCTCGCAGCCGTCGATGCGACCATCAAGTACTTCAACGACGGCGATCTGGTGGAAGGCACTGTTGTCAAGGTTGACCGTGACGAGGTCCTCCTCGACATCGGCTACAAGACCGAAGGTGTCATCCCGTCCCGCGAGCTGTCCATCAAGCACGACATCGACCCCGATGAGGTCGTGACCGTGGGCGATGAGGTCGAAGCCCTGGTCCTCACCAAGGAGGACAAGGAAGGCCGTCTGATCCTCTCCAAGAAGCGTGCTCAGTACGAACGCGCCTGGGGCGACATCGAGAAGGTCAAGGAAGAAGACGGCGTTGTCACCGGTACCGTCATTGAGGTTGTCAAGGGTGGTCTGATCATCGACATCGGGCTGCGCGGCTTCCTCCCCGCATCCTTGGTTGAGATGCGCCGCGTCCGCGACCTGGCCCCCTACATCGGCCAGAAGCTGGAAGCAAAGATCATCGAGCTGGACAAGAACCGCAACAACGTGGTCCTGTCCCGCCGTGCATGGCTCGAGCAGACCCAGTCCGAGGTCCGCTCCGACTTCCTCAACAAGCTGGAGAAGGGCCAGGTCCGTTCCGGCCATGTCTCCTCCATCGTCAACTTTGGTGCCTTTGTGGACCTGGGCGGCGTTGACGGCCTGGTGCACGTCTCCGAGCTGTCCTGGAAGCACATCGACCACCCGGGTGAGGTTGTTGAGGTCGGCCAGGAAGTCAAGGTCGAGGTGCTGGACGTGGACATGGACCGCGAGCGTGTCTCCCTGTCGCTGAAGGCCACCCAGGAAGATCCCTGGCAGCTGTTCGCCCGCACCCACGCCCTGGGCCAGGTTGTGCCCGGCAAGGTCACCAAGCTAGTTCCGTTCGGTGCGTTCGTTCGCGTCGAGGACGGCATCGAGGGCCTGGTGCACATCTCCGAGCTGGCTCAGCGCCACGTGGATCTGGCAGACCAGGTTGTTGGCGTCAACGAGGACCTGTTCGTCAAGGTCATCGACATCGATCTGGACCGTCGTCGGATCTCCCTGTCCCTGAAGCAGGCGAACGAAGGTGTTGACCCCGAGTCCACCGAGTTCGATCCCGCTCAGTACGGCATGGCTGCCGAGTACGACGAAGAGGGCAACTACAAGTACCCCGAGGGCTTCGATCCCGAGACCAACGAGTGGATCGAAGGTTTCGAGGAGCAGCGCGCCGCTTGGGAGCAGCAGTACGCCGATGCCCAGACCCGTTGGGAAGCTCACAAGGAGCAGGTGCGCCGTCACCTGAACGAGGACGCCGAGGCCGCTGTGGCCGGCGCCGGTGTGGCAACCGCTGCCGCCCCGACCTCCTACTCCTCCGAGGCTCCGGCCGAGGACGAGGGCACCTTGGCTTCCGACGAAGCTCTGGCCGCCCTGCGCGAGAAGCTGACCGGCAACTGATCTTCTGATCAACCGGACTCGAAGGCTCCGTCACTCCTGGTGAATGACGGGGCCTTCCCCTTGTCAGCTCGGGCTCTGCGCGCGACTCTCCCGTCTCGTGCCGAGTGAACACTTTCCTCGCCCTTGTCCGCCGAATAGGCCGTTTGATCGCCCCTGACACGCTCAGCGGCGATCAAACGGCCTATTCGGCGGGGGAGGAGGGGAGGTCCACCCA
>NZ_JROX01000108.1:0-10606 GCF_000800955.1 Kocuria sp. ZOR0020 | reverse complement strand
GGGGGAATTGATCTCCACGTCCCCGCCCACGTTGCGTACGTTGCCGACAATGGAGACGCGCACACCCAACCTGCGCTCGTCCATGCTGCGCATCAAGAAACCGCGGCCGTGGTCCTGGATGTCGAACCCCAGATAAAAAGCTTGCGGGTTGATGGGCGTTGGGGGGCAGGAGCCGCCGCTGACTGTCACGTACGTGACGTCCGCCCCGGAATGGCGAGCGCTGTTGGCCACGGCCTCAGTCACGGCCTGGACCAGTGCCTGAGCGATTTCCGTGGACAGGAAGGCCCGTGGTTGGCCCACCGGGCGGATGTTGGGGGTCAGGGAGGTGAAGCGGACGCGGGAGCGCCACGGAGTCAGCGCCTCCAACAGCTCGTCCTCCAGTACATGGACCAAGGTGGTGGCGGTGCCGGAGGCCCGCTTCTCCTCAAAGGCCAACACGCCCAAGGCGCGTTGGGCCAGTTCTTTGGTCCGTTTGGACACGACGCCGGGGGCGCGTGAGGCATCCAGAAGGGCTGCCATCACGTTGTCGTGGATCAACCGGTCCAGTCGTTCCTGGTCCTCGGCCTGGCTGTGTGAGCGCTTGGAGGCTGTGGCCTGGGCCAGAGCATCATTGTAGGCCTCATCGGCGTTGTCCCCCACCTTGCGAATGGTGGAGATCAGCATGATGGCCACCACCATGAACATCAGCCGGGTCAGACTGGCCTCCCAGGGCAGGCCCTGCTCCACGGAAGAGTCCAGCACCACGCTGAACGTGGCGTACAGGGCTGTGCAGACACCGGCGTAGACCAGTGCCGTGACCACGCCCCAGACGTAGACCACGGCAAGGGAAGCCACCATGAAGAACGACGGGATCCAGGGGTTCTGCGTGGCCACCGTGTGGGGTGTCATCAAGGGCATGCAGGCCACGGCGGCAAACCCCAGGACCGTGAGCACCACCAGAGGCCAGATCACCACTTTGCGTTGGATTCCCACAAACAGGATCACCACGGTGTTGACCAGGTGCAGGAACAGGAAGCCGAAACTCCAGGAGTAGAAACTCTGCCCCAACTGCTCCAACCGCGGCAGGCTTTCGATGATCAGACTGAAGGAGAAAACTGCCAGACAGATCTGACACAACCAGTACAACCGGTAGGCGTAGGGCCCAAGTGCGGTGGGGGAGGTGATGGAAGGTAGCCCAGAGCGGCGCAGGCGGGAGGGCACGCGCTTGTAGTTGAGCTGGGGGCTGATGGCGGAGTGGCTCACGAGGGGGTGGGGTCCCTAACGTGCAGAAACGACAACGCGGGGCAGTGCGAGGCAACCGCAGCACCGCGGGAACAAGGATCTAGAGGCGCAATTCCACGGAATTGACGTCAGCCTCCGGTTCCACCAGACCGTCTTCGATCGCACGGATGCGCAGGTCGATCTTGGTGGGGGCGGGGCGACCGATGCGTGCGTACTTCTCACGGATGCGGTCGATATTGGTTTTCACAGCGGACTGCTTGATGCCCATACGGCGGGCCACCTGGACCTGGGCGAACCCGGATGCGTAGAGGCGCAACGTCTCCTGTTCGCGGGGAGACAGGTTGGCGCGGGCGAATTCGACGTCGCCGTCAATGGCCGCTGCCAGCTCCTTGGTGATCACCGGTTTGCCTTCGGCAATGTTGCGAGCTTCCTCGATCGCGTGCTCCAGGGGCTCGGACTTGCGGACCAGGCCCAGTGCGCCGGCGCGCAGTGCCTCACGGATCAAGGCGGCGTTCTCACCCACGGAGAAGATCAAGACCTTCATCCCGGCCTGGCGCAGTTTCTCCACATTGTCCGAGGGGCGGGAGCGGTCCGTCAGGGAGAGGTCCAACAGGACCACCTCACACTCGATGCGCTTGGCACCGCAGGCGGTCAGTGCAGCGTTCTCTGGGTCCCGACCCAACTGGTCCAGCAGCGCGGGCACGGTTGCAGCGGAGCCCACCAGCTTGACGTCGGCCTGGGACGTCATGGAGACCAGACGAATGCCCTCACGGACGACTTCGTGATCGTCGACGACGGCAACAAGAGTGGACGGCATGAAGACACCTCGGGTCGATTTGGGGGAGCCGTACGGTGCCAGGGTGTGGGGTCCCCGGTGGCGCCGAAGACTTCGACTTCATCGAGCCCCCACGGCTCCGTCCGCCTCCTAAGCGGGTGGATCCGATCTCGTGGATACCCTCACTATACGGTGCCGGATGCCGCCACGACGTGCCCAGACCCCCATCTAGATGAAATTGCCACAAGATTCTTGGGGTGTGGGGGTGGTCCTGACCGGGACCTGGCGGCACTGCCCCAGGTAGGCTCGTGCGTATGCCTGAGCACAATCCCGCCTCCTCGTCATCGGCTCCCGGAACCTCCCGAGAGTTCCTGGCCGCCCGGCCCTGGCAGGCCAGCTACGACGCCGGAGTGCCCCATGATCTGGACCTTGCGGAAACCTCTCTGAGCCACATGTTCGAACGCTCGGTGGCGCAGTTCGGTCCCAAGCCGGCTGTCAGCTTCTTCGGCGCGGACGTGACCTACGAGGACCTCGGCAAGGACGTCGAGCGGGTGGCTCAAGGGCTGAAGGACCTGGGTGTTGAGGCAGGGGACCGCGTGGCCATCGTGCTGCCCAACTGCCCACAACACATCGTCGCGTTTTATGCAGCCATGCGTCTGGGTGCCGTGGTGGTGGAACACAACCCGCTCTACACCGCTCCTGAGTTGCGTCACCAGTTCGAGGACCACGGTGCGCGGGTGGCCATCGTGTGGGACAAGGCTGCGGCCGCAGTGCAGTCCTTGCCCAAGGACCTGGGTCTGGAGCACATCATCTCCGTGGACATCACCCAGGCCATGCCCCGTCTGATGCGCACAGCACTCAGGCTGCCGCTGAAGAAGCTCAGGCAACAGCGGGCCAACCTGACGGCACCGGCCACAGGCACCACGCCGTGGAAGGAATTGGTCAATCACCCGCCGATCGCCCACGATCACCCGTACCCCACGGCACACGACCTTGCCGTGTTGCAGTACACCTCCGGCACCACCGGCCTGCCCAAGGGCGCCATGCTCTCCCACCGGAACCTGGAGTCCAATGCCGTGATGGGGCGGGAGTGGTTGGATTCGGGGTCCAAGGAGGTGGTCTATGGTGCGCTGCCGCTCTTCCACGCCTTCGGGCTGACCCTGGGCATGACCTTTGCCATGTCTTTGGGGGCCTCATTGGTGCTGTTCCCCACCCCGCGCCCGGATCTGATCATCGGGGCCATGAAGAAGCACCGGGCCACCGTGCTGCCCGCCGTGCCGCCGGTCTACCAGAAGGTCATGGAAGCCGCTGATGAGAAGGGTGTCTCCCTGGAGGGAGTCACGGTGGGTGTCTCCGGTGCCATGGCACTGCCGGTTCACCTGGTGGACGAATGGGAACAGCACACCCACGGCATGCTGATTGAAGGCTACGGGCTGACCGAATGTTCCCCCCTGGTCTCCTGCAACCCGCTCAATGACCACCGGCGGGCCGGATCCATCGGCATTCCTTTCCCGTCCACGCAGATCCGCACCGTGGACCCGGAGACCATGCAGGACGTGGACAAGGGACAAGAGGGTGAGCTGTGGGTCCGGGGCCCGCAGGTTTTCCAGGGTTACTGGAAGCGCCCGGATGCCACCGCCGAATCCCTGCGTGACGGTTGGTTGCGCACCGGGGACATCGTGACCGTGGACGACGACGGCTTCATCACCGTGGTGGACCGTCTCAAGGAAATCATCATCACCGGTGGCTTCAACGTGGCCCCCAGCGAGGTGGAAACCGCTCTGCGGACCAGCGACGCCGTGGAGGACGCCGCCGTCGTGGGCCTGAAAACCGAGGACGGCACGGAAGTTGTGGTGGCCGCGGTGATTTCCGCGGAGGGGCACAGCTTTGACGAATCCGCGCTGCGCGAGCACTGCTACGCCAAGGTGACCCGGTACAAGGTTCCCCGGCGCATCGTGGAGGTGGAGGACCTGCCGCGCACCATGCTGGGCAAGATCCAACGCCGACTGGTGCGGGAGGACCTCCAAGGGCGTGGAATCGACCTGAGCCACAAGGGCTGAGGGGTGGCCGTGGACCTGCGCCAGCTCAACTACTTCATTGCCGTGGCCGAGGAACGCCACTTCGGGCGAGCGGCAAAACGACTGCACATTGCACAGCCCCCGCTCTCCCAGCAGATCCGCCAGTTGGAGGAACAGTTGGGCGTCAAGCTGTTTGACCGGACCACCCGGCGGGTGGATCTGACGGCAGCGGGGGAGTTGCTGCTTGAGCGTGGGCGGGCGATCGTCAACGACGTCGAGGCGCTCAAGGCGGACGTCTACCAGGTGGGTGCAGGTGTCACGGGCGTGCTGCGCGTGGGGTTCTCAGGATCGGCCACCTACAGTGTGATGCCGCAGATCGTGCGCGCTGCCGGGCAGGCTTATCCGGGGCTGAACGTGGATCTGCACGGGGAGATGTTGACCCCCGCCATGGAATCCGCCCTGCTGGACCGGAGTCTGGATGCCGCCATTTTGCGGCCGCCGGTCACCAGTCAGGAGATCGAGTACCGGATCATGCAGCGCGAGCCGCTCATGGTTGCCATCCCGTCCCACTCGCCGCTGGCAGAGGATCGGCCGGTGTCCATGCCGGAACTGACGGACCAGAAATTCGTGACCTATCCGCCGGGCTCGGTGGTGTATCGCGAAACCGTTGAGCTCTGTCGTGCTGCTGGGTTCAAGCACCGGGTGGCCCACATTGCGCAGGAAACCTCCACGGTGCTTTCTTTTGTGGCGGCTGGTGCGGGGGTGGCGGTGGTGCCGTCCAGCGTGCGCGCGGTTCAGTTGCAAGGGGTGCACTACCGCGAGCTGGAGAATGCGCCAATTGTTGAGCTGGCAATTGCCTGGAGACGTGAAGGACGCTCGCAACTTCTGGCGAATTTCGTCACACTGGTCACTACTGATATTTCCGACCATGATCCAACCGGGGATTCAGTATAGATACCAGAACAATGCGCTGGCCACAGCTCTGAATGAAAGGCCTCTTCAGCGATGAAGATTGCGGCCGTCCAGGCGATCCCCTACGCCATTCCCTACCGCACGCCCCTGCACTTCGCCTCCGGGGCCGTTCACGTCGCCGATCACGTCCTGATCAAGATCACCACCGACGACGGCGTGGTGGGCTGGGCGGATGCTCCTCCGCGTCCCTACACCTACGGAGAGACGCAGAAGTCGATCGTGGCAGTGGTGCAGGACGTCTTTGCCCCGGAGCTCATTGGTCTCTCGGTTTTCGACCGGGAAAAGGCCCAAGCCGTCATGGCGCGCACCATTCACAACGAATGCGCCAAGGGCGCGGTGGACATCGCCATGTGGGACTGCATGGGACAGATTCTGGGGCAACCGGTCAGCACGCTCCTGGGCGGGTACACAGACCACATGCGGGTGTCCCACATGCTGGGTTTCAAGCCCGCGCAGGAACTGTTGGACCTTGCCCTGGGGTTCCGTGAGCAGTACGGAATCACCACGTTCAAGCTCAAGACCGGGCGGCACCCCGTTGGCCTGGACGTGGAGGCCGCACGCGTGCTGCGTGAAGGGCTGGGCCCGGAGGTTGAGATCTACATGGACGCCAACCGCGGGTGGAGCGCCAACCAAGCAGCAGAGGTTTTGCGCCAGATCGCGGAGTTGGGGCTGACCTTTTTGGAAGAGCCTGATGATGCCAGGGAGGTCCTGGGGCGTCGTCGTCTGGTGACGCAGTCGGCCATCCCCATCACTGCAGATGAATCCGCTCCCAACCTGGGGGAGGCAGCCCGGGAAATCCTGACCGGAGGTGCCAACATGCTGGCGGTGAAGACCGCTCGGACCGGGTTCACCGAATCAGCCAAGGTGGTGGCCTTTGCCGAGGCCGCCGGGGTGGACGTGTACGTAGGCAATCAGATCGACACCCAGGTGGGCACGGTGGCCTCTGTGGTCTTCGGTGCCGCGTTGGCCCACACCTCCCGCCGGGCGGGGGAACTGTCCAACTTCCGGGACATGGCAGATGACCTGCTGGCTGAGCCGTTGCAGATCCGCGACGGCGCGATCGCGGTACCCACCGTGCCTGGTGCAGGCACTCAGATCGACCCCGAAAAGCTGGAGAAGTACCGCGTGGACTGAGTGGTGACGTGTTCCGCTTACCTCCTCCGAGCAGTGACTTGTGCCGCTGATCAGTGCCGATGGGCGGCGCAAGTCACTTCTCGAGGGGGAAGTGTCTCTGATGGGCGGCGGAGCCTCTAGTGGTCAGCTGTCGGCGCGGTAGCGGGCGGCCAGTTCGCTGCGGGAGCGGATGCCGTATCTCCCGTAGATCCGGGTCAGGTGGTACTGCACGGTCTTCTCCGCGATGAACAGGGCCCGTGCCACCTATTTGTTGGTGGTACCTCTGGCCACGAACTGCGCCACGGCCTGCTCCTGTGCGGTCAACTGCACGGTGTCCTGGGATTGAGTGCTGCCGGGAGCATCTGCCCCCAGACCCTGGGTCAGCACGCCGGCCTCTGTGTCCACTCCGGCTGCCTTCAACTCTCGATCACAACGGGTCACGTAGGTCTTGGCGCCGAGTGCCACGTACAGTTCCCGGGCAGTGCGCAGAATGGAGGAGGCCAAGCGTCGCTTGCCGGCCCGGCGCATGCTCTGACCGTAGGCAAAACAAATCCGCGCTTTCAGATACGGCCGGTGGTGTGCGTTCAGGCATTCCAGGGCCTTGTCAAAGTGCAGCCGGGCATCGTCAGCCTCACCGCGGGCCGCCAACAACCGCCCCCGAGCCCATGCCAGACGGGCACGGTCCGTGTCCGAGCCCGGAACGGATGCCAGAGCCTCTTGGGTCTTCAGAAACTCCTCGGCCTCATCCAAGCGGTCCGTCATCACCAGCACATTGACCATGGTGTCCTGCCAGGGCCAGAACGATGATCCGTCCACGGACTGGGGATCAGTGCTCAGCAGTGGGTACATGGCCTCGTAAGCACTCTCGTAATCCGCACGAGCCTCGTGGTAGCGGGCACGCGCCAGAGCGGAGGGGACCGCCATGGCGCGGTAGCCGTCGCTGGGCGCCGTGGTGAGTTGGACGTAGTGCTGGGCGCGGTCCCAGTCCCCCCGAATGGCGTAGAGCTCGGCTGCGGTCCAGTACAACAGCGGTCGCATGAGCCGCATGCCGGAGGACTCCAGCCGGACGGAGGCCCGTGCAATGGTGGCAGCAGCCGCGTCCCAGTCACCCAGCACCAGTTGGCACCGGGCCAGCCAGGCCTCGGCCCACAGGGAGATGCGCAGGGAGCCGCCTCGGTACTCCGTGGGGATGGCGGCCTCGAAGTGCAGGTGAGCGGCCTCGACGTCGTCGGTGCGCAGGGCGAACCACGCGTAGCCCATCTGAATGCGCTGCTTCTGGGCAGTCTCTGCGGCCTCCGTCATGCGGGTGCGGTAGACCGTTTCCGCGGCCTGGACCTGCTGGCTGGCAAAGAGCCCCAGACCGTGGATGGCTTCTGCCTCAACCCACACGGGTGCCGCGCGATCCACCAGTTCCAGAGTCTTGTTGGACCACTCCACCATGGCCGCACCATCCCAGTTGGCCAGACCGTGCAGCACCTGCCGTTGGGCGATTCGAGCCGCTGTGGAGGGATCGTGTTCAGGGCGTACGGTGCGCCAGGCCATGTCCAGGTGAGCCTTGGCACTGGCGAACTGCCCCGTGACCACCGCCAGATGGCCCAACACGGAGGAGCGCAGGGGAGAGGACGGGAAGGACTCGATGGTGCTCAAATAGGTGGCAGCCTGCGTCAGGTCGCCGGAACCGATCATGGCGTCCACGGCGTGCAGCAGCCGCAGGTCACGTTGTCGGGGTTGGTCGGAGAGCCGGGAGGCGGCAAGCATGGCTCGGGCAACGGCGGACCAGACACCGGCGCGCGCCTGGTCACTGGCGTAGTCCTCCAAGGCATTGGCCAGCTGAGCGTCCGGCCCGGGTGTGGCAGCCACCCGGTGGCTCAACTGCACACCGGGGTCGGAGACCACGGAAGCCGCAGTGCGGTGCAGTCCTATGCGCACCGTGGGCGGGATGGAGTCGTACACCGCCCTCTCGGCACCAGGTTCGGTGAAGGTCACGTGGCTCTGGGTCTGGGAGACCGTGAACTCCAACAATTGCAGTTCGTGCCCCTCGTCCAGGGCGCTCAGGACGTCCTGCACCTGAGCCAGTTCGGAAACTGCTTGCAGCTCTGCCCCGGGCCCAAGGACTGCCACGGCGCGGGCCACGTCCACCAGCTGTTGCGAGCCCCGGGCCAACTGGGACCGGATTCTGGCCCGTACCCGGTGGCTTGGCGGAAGATGAGGCAGCCTGCCCTGCCATGCCTCGTTCGGAATTTCCTGCATGAGCTCCACCAGGCGCAGAGGCAGGCCTGCCGTGTGGTCAATCAACGTTCGCACCGTGGTCACGTCCAGATCCGTGCCCAACAGGTGCCGGCCCAGCTGGCCCACGGCCTCCACCGGCAGGGGCGGCAGCACAATACGGCGCACCTGGTGGCCGGAAACGTAGTCCAGAACACCCACGGGGACGTTCTGGGACTGCTCAGAGTCCAGGGTGAACAAGAACATCACCTTGGCTCCATGCAGGCGGCGTGCGGTGAAGATCAGGATGCGCAGCGTGGCCTCGTCCACCCACTGGAGGTCGTCGATGACCACCAGCACCGGCCCGCGGCGTTGCAGTTGACCAAGGTGCACCTGCAGGGTCTGGGCGTAGTTGACGGCTTGGTCCGGGCTCAGTTGGGTGTGGATTTTCGACGGCGGCAGCTCGCCGCCGTCGAATCCTTTGCTGCTGCGCAGAGGTGCTGTGGACATCAATTGGGTGTAGCCGGCCAGGGAGAGGGAGGACTCCCATTCATCGCCCACCATGGAGAGCACCGTGGTGGAACGGGTCTGGGCCTCCTGGAGGAACTCGTCCAGGAGCCGGGACTTGCCGCTGCCCAGCGCCCCTTGAAGCACCACGGAACGGCAGCTTCCCTTCCTGACCTCTTTGAACACCTCCCGCAGCACACCCATTTCGGCCTCGCGGCCCACCAGGGGGTAGTTGTGCTGTGGGGGAGATGCTTCGTCGACCATGAGCCAGATGGTATCGACAGTGACAGGTGCCACGATCTCAGCCCTGGTCGCCACCACCCACCGGCAGGACCGAGCCGGTGATGTAGGAGGCTTCATCCGATGCCAGGAACACGATCGGTGCTGCCTGCTCCGCCAACGTGCCGTATCGCTTCATGTAGGAGGAGGAGACCGTCTGGTCCACGATGGCCTGGTACCAGGCCTGTTCCTGCTCTCCTTCCGGGCCCGGGCCGCGCTGCACCTTGCGGGGCGGTGCCAGGGTGCCACCGGGGGCGGTGGCCACCACACGCACCCCCAGTTCCGCCACCTCCAGGGCCAATGCCTTGGTCAGGGCATTCACACCACCTTTGGATGCTGCATACGGCACCCGGTTGATCCCGCCGGTGGCAATGGAGGAGACGTTCACAATGGTTCCACGGCCGGCCTCCAGCACGGTGGGCAGTGCAGCGTGGCAGGCGAACAGGGTGGGGAACAGGGAGCGGTGAATTTCCTTCTCGATCTTCTGGACGTCGTACTCCTTGTACGGACGTGCCCAGATGGTGCCGCCCACGTTGTTGATCAGTACGTCAATGCGGCCGTACTCCTTCAGGGCCACCTCCACGAACTGACGTGAGCTGCCCGCATCCTCCAGATCCAGACCGCCCAGGGGCAGGGCGTAGCCGTAACCGTCCGTGCCGGCGGCACGTTCGTTGATCTGCGCGGCAACCTCCTCCACCACCTCGGAGCGGTCCACCAGCAGCACCTCGCCGCCTTCGGCAGCGATCCGTTCCGCCACCACCTGACCGATTCCCTGGGCGGCTCCCGTGACGACGACGGCCTTGCCCGCAAACCGACCCGGGGTGATCAGGGCGGGGGCGGTGGAGGTTTCAACGGTGGGCATCCCGGAGACGTCGGTCCCGGTGCCGCCGGTCATGAGTTCTCACCGCTGACCATGGGCATGGTCCCGGTCTCCACGGCCACGACTGCCTCTTCCATGGTGCCCTTGGCCGCGGAGGTGTGTGCCTGCACGATGTCCAAGGCCCGGGACAGGTCCTGGGCGCGGAAGGCCTGCACCAGGTCGTGGTGGTCACGGGCCACGGATTCAAAGATCGGAGAACCGTTGCTGATGGTGGCAGACATCTGCCCCCGGGTGTCCAGGCCGCGGTAGGCCTCCAGGAGCACCGGGTTGTTGGCCACGGTGAACAGGTATTCGTGGAAGGCAAAGTTGGTGCGCACGAACTCCTTGGCATCCGTGACCACACCGTCTTGGACCGTGGAGTCCACATCCGTGGCCAAGCGGTTCCAGTTGTTGAGCTGCTCCTCCGTGATCTTGGAAATCATCAACTGCACCACGGCAGTCTCAAGACCCGCGCGGGCATCCAGGTGTGCTGCCGTGTCTGCTGCCCCGAACTGGAGGCGCCCGGTCTGCATGGAGGACACGGCCTCGGCCCCGCTGATCTGCTCACCAACAGCAGCCACCGTGTCTGCGGAGACCGGTGCGCCGGTTTCGGGGCCCTTCACAGATGAGCATGGGTAGCGGTGTGCGCGTGGGCGT
>NZ_JROX01000107.1:0-13244 GCF_000800955.1 Kocuria sp. ZOR0020 | reverse complement strand
CGGCATCGCCTTCAACGGCAAGCCGAACCTGCGCGCGGAGGCCGACGCCCAGATCAACCTGCCCAACCTGGACTCGGTCCGCTTCTTCGCAGATCTCTGAGCAATCGGCGGCGGTCACTCCCCAGCTGCTGGCCCAGTTCGCCTCACAACACTGATACCCCACGCATTGCGTGGGGTATCAGTCCGTTGGTGGGAGATCGACGGCGCGGCAGGGCGTCGTCGTCGTGCCGGGTGAAGCCTCAGTTCACGGGCTGTGCGGCACCACCGTCAGCGGGGAAATCCCCGGAGCCGCCGGCCAACTCGATGTGGCCGGTCTCAACGTCGGCGGTGACCATCTTGGCGATCTCCGTGGCGAACTCGTTGACGGACAGCAGCTTGCCGGCGGCCTCGCGGCGGGCCTCAAGGGCACCGGGCTGTGCGCGGTTGAGCAAGGTGGCGGTGACGGTGCCTTCGATCATGTCGCCGGAGACCACCACAAAGTCCACGCCTGCTTCCGTCATCTCCGGGATACGGGAGGTCAACTGATCCTCACCGGCGCGCTTGGACTTGGCCACGTCAGCGTAGGCATCCATGGTTTCCACCTCGCGGATGAAGTGGGCCTGGTGGCTGGTCACGAACACCACGCGGCCACCCTGCGGCAGGTACTTCAAGGCTGTGGTCAGGGCATCGTTCTGGGCATCGCGGTTCAGGCGCATGGCGTAGTCCTCGCCCATGCCGGATTCCATGCCGCCGGAGGCGTTGAGGATCACCACGTCCACGGAACCAAAGGCTTCCACGGCCTGATCAAACAGAGCCTGCACGGTGTCGGTGTCCGTGAGGTCGGCGCCCACGGCAATGGCCTTGCCACCGGCTTCCTCGATCTCCTTGACCACCTTGTTGGCGCGGGGGGCCTTCTGGCGGTAATTGACCACCACGTTGGCCCCCTCACCGGCCAGGATCTTGGCTGTGTCTGCACCCACCCCGCGGGAGGATCCGGTGACCACAACGGTTTTGCCGGCAACTGAGTTCATCAAGATCTCCTTGAGTTCGGGGATTTGCGTCGGGTCAGCGGCCGTTTCCGGCGGCTCACCCAACGCAAACAACGGTTTTCTTCAGCCTATCCAGACGGAGCGGACAGCCCAATGGGAGGGACCGCTCACGGGTGCGGCCAGCTCAACTGAGCGCGACCAAGAGGGCGCTCACAGCCCCATGCCAAGCCCGCCGTCCACGCGGATCACGGTTCCGTTGACGTAACCAGCCCCGGGGGAAGCCAGCCACTGCACGGCGTTGGCCACCTCTTCCGGGTCGCCGAACCGTGCGGCGGGGATGGAGGTCATGTAGTTGGCGGTGACATCTTCCGGCAGTTCCGCGGTCATGTCCGTGGTGATGTACCCGGGGGCCACCACGTTGGCGGTCACGTTGCGGGCACCGAGTTCACGGGTGATGGCCCGAGCCATGCCGGTCAGCCCGGCCTTGGAAGCGGCGTAGTTGGCCTGGCCGGGAGCGCCAGTCACGCCCACCACGGAGGAAATGAAGATCACGCGGCCACGCTTGAGCTTGAGGAAACCCTTGGTGGCGCGCTTGGCCACACGGAAGGCACCCACCAGGTTGGTGTCCAGTACGGAGGTGAAGTCATCCTCGCTCATGCGCATGAGCAGGGTGTCCTTGGTGATGCCTGCGTTGGCCACCAGGATCTCCACGGGACCCCAGGTGGACTCGATTTCCTTGAAAGCGGCTTCCACAGATTCGGTGGAGCTGACGTCACACTGCACGGCGTCAACACCTTCGGGGGCGTCTCCGGAGCGGTAGGTGATGATCACACGGTCACCCTGTGCGCGGAAGGAATCGGCGATGCGCTTGCCGATACCGCGGTTACCGCCCGTCACCAAAACAACACGGGGCTCTGTGGTTTCCGGGGTTGCAACTGCCATGGGAGATGGGTGCCTTTCGGTCATGCTGACGTGTTGTGGCCGCTGTGGTCACCTCGGTTAGGGGGACGTGACCTTGCGTGCGACCGGCTCAGACTATCCCCACCTGTGTAGATAATCCTATGGCACGCCCAACCAGATGATGCACGTGGGCTTGTGCAAAGGTTCCAGAATTGCGCCGTACCCGGCCATTCTGGGGATCGCAGGCGTACCTGCTGTCCTTGCTCCGTCAACGGTTGGGTGCAAGCTCACACGGGTGCACAATGAGTTGTTGGGCTGTGCAACGCCCACCGTGCCCGGACTGTTCAGGAGGTGTCATTTGGCCAAGCGATACCTCACTCCCGCAGACATGGCACAACTCCAGGACAGACCTGGGCCGCCACACTCACCGACCCCGTCGTCGTCGTCCGTCAGCGCTCCGCGTAGGGGCCGTGAACGGGACACTGTTCACTCGATCACCGCCACTCCGGAGGCGCTGTCCGTGAACATGGGGCGGCGGATGAAGGTCTACGGCGTGCAGATGTTGCTGCGTGTGGCCTGCTTTTTTGGGTTCGTGCTGATTGACAACATCTGGTGGCGCATCGCGTGTGTGGTGGGCATGGTGGTTCTCCCGTGGTCTGCGGTGCTGCTGGCCAATGCGGGCGCGGACAAGTCCGAACGTTCCTCCCAGTACATGAGCCCGGAGCACCACCTCGAACTCTCTACAGTTCCCCACACGTCCCACGACGACGACGGCGCGGCCTCCCGTGAAGGCCATTTCCATCGTGAGGGGCAAACTGGAGTGGAGCCGGACAGAACCGATGTGGTGCGAGACAGAACCGTGGTGGAAGGCGAATGGTCGTGAAGGTGACTGCCAGCTGACACGGTTAGGCTGGTGGCTGCCCTGATCGTGCGAGTGCACGGTCCACTCATTCAGTAGTTTTCCAGGAGCATTCCGGCCCCATGTCCTTCGACCTGTTGGGTTCCCTGTCTCAGGGGCCACAATCCCAAGCGGCGCAGAGTTCCGGCCCGGAGGCGGTGCAGTGTTCGCGCCGAGGCTGCACGGTACAGGCCATGTGGAAGCTGGAATGGAACAACCCCAAGGTGCACACCCCGGAACGCCGCAAGGTCTGGACGGCCTGTGATGAGCACCGGGAGCACCTGGCGAATTTTCTGCGCCTGCGCGGTTTCCTCAAGGATGTGCTGCCGCTGTGAAATCCAAGATCGCGGCTTATTCGTTTCTGCTTTCCGGGCGGTGGATCGCCTGGTTCCTGTTGTGCTGCCTGGCCTCTGCCCTGTGTGTGTATCTGGGGTCCTGGCAGATGGCGCGCGCTGATGCCATGACGGCTCGCAATGACTTGATCATCAACAACTACGATGCCGCTGCTCTGACTGGCCCTGAAGCCGTGGATCAGTTCCAAGACTTCTCCCCCAACAACCAATGGCGCCCTGCGGAAGTTACCGGTGAATACCTCCCCGGTGAGACCCTGTTGGTGCGCAACCGCGCGCACAACGCGGTGATCGGTTACGAGGTGCTGGTGCCGTTCCGTACGGAGACCGGGTCCACCGTGGTTCTGGACCGGGGGTGGATTGCCACCTCTGATGCCGGTGACGGATCGGCTTCTGAGGTTCCTGCCCCACCCACCGGCACGGTGACAGTGACCGCGCGGTTGCAACCCGGTGAGGGTGAGGTGAACCGGCAGTCCCCGGACGGGCAGGTCCCGTCCATTTACCTACCGGGTGTTGCAGATGCCACCGGGTTGGATGTGTCCCAAGGGGCTTATGGCCAGGTGGCTGCAGAGAGCCCAGCCCCGGACGTTGCTCCCGAGTCCTTTGTGCAACCTGACCTGGACTATGGTCCCAACTTGTCCTACGCCCTGCAGTGGGATGCCTTTGCCGTGTTGATGTTTGTGGCCTACGGGTATTCTGCGCGCCAGAAGGTGCGTAACGATCAGTGGGATCGTGAATATGCTGCCCAGATTGAGGATGAACTGTCCCGGTACTACGACTCACAAGGCAACTTTGTGCCCCAGGGCGATGGCATGACGGAAGAGGACGTGGTTCGTCGGCTGGAGATGGTGGACGACATGCCCGCCCACCTCAAAGACATCATGCGTCCCAAACGCGTCAAGCGCACCTACGCGGTGGTGGATGCTGAGGAGGAAGACGCCCTGTTGGCGGCCCATCACGGCCGCAACTGAGCTTGTTGCTGGTGGTTGAAGACCTGTGGCCCCGCTCCTCGACGTGAGAAGCGGGGCCACAGATCTAGTAGTGCCGTGGGATCAGCAGACGGCGGGCTGCTCGTACTGACCGGAGGCGGCGCCGCCAATGTACGCGGGACTGCTCTGACCCGTGCTCGAGCTGTTGCAGAAACGACCGTCCCAGGAGCAACGATTGCCCGGAGGGGTGACACCGGTGGGGTACGTGGTGACGTTGTCCGTGCCGTTGGTGTTGAGCAAACGGGAGTATGAGATGGCCGGGTAGCACGTCTGTGCACCGGACCTGGTCAGATAGACGTGCGGCGTGCGACCGGTGGTGTTCACGGAGGTGGGGTGACGGCGGGCAACGGTGTAGGACAACTCGCCACCGCTGAAGGTTCCGCTCCTACCCACCGTGCCAGTGGTGCTGGTTGAAATATTTGCACCCGGACGCACCGAGTAAATGTCGGTCAAGACCAGCGCGGGTGCACACCAGGTGCCTGTACCGATGGTGAGGTCCTGGTTGAACACGAGTGTTGCTGTGAAGGAGGAGGTAGCCGTGCCCGCGGGCTGCGAGAGTTCCAGGCTCCAGATGTTGTTCTGAGAGGAGTTGGTCGTCGGCACTTCATTGGTGCCACCAGTACCCGCGCCGCCACCAGACACATTGACGGTCCAGGTCAGTCGCGTACCTGCAGGGATGACTCCCGTGCTGGAGGTGACGCCAAGGTAGATCGAGTGCACCTGGTAGTTGATGGTGCCGCCACCGTAAAACAGACGGCACACGGTGGCAGTCACCTCAGCCCGCGATGCGGCGTAGGCCGTGCTGCGCTAGCAACTGCAATGGCGGGTACGGCCCAGGCCGCACCCTTGGCGATGGTTCGCCGCGAGATGGTGGTTTCAGTCATGACGTGCGGTTCTCCCCGAATTGCGTGCGTGAATGTGGCAACTAGTCCGCTGCCCGCGATCCCCGCGCGCACCCCGGATGCTTTTGGACACAGTTGCGACACTGTGAAATTAACAGGTGGGCATGTCCTACATGAACCATCATGAAGATGTGACCTTGACCCAGCTTCAAGTTGCGACGGCCTCGCTCCGTTGCAGCTGGTAATGGCGTCCTCTCGGTGACAGTCTGTGACCAAGCTCTCTGCGTCCGCAGACACGCGCGAGGCCGCTGAATGATTGCCATTGGTACTCTCCCGGCGTGACTCAACCAACGTTGCCGGTAGCCGCAGGGGCGGGAATCAACCACCTCAGCATCGACGACGAGTCCCTGGAAACCATCCGCACCGTCTGGAATCGCTGCCTCCCGGAGCCATTGGACGCGGCGCAACCACCGGCCGTCGTCGTACTGGCTGACTACTGGAAAGACTCCGGGGAGATGCCTTCGGGTCGCAGCGATGCGGTGGTTGGTGACGTCACGGCCACCGCCATTGACGCCGGCATCGGTCACCGCGTCATGTTCCACGCGGCTGGACTCAGTGATCCTGAATCCCGGCGAACGATTGCTCTGGTGGCCCCCAGCGGGACGGGCAAGACCACAGCGGTGGCCGCACTCGGTAGCCAGTTCGGGTACGTGACGGATGAAACGGTGATCATTGACCCCGATTCGCTGGCCATCACACCGTTCCCCAAGCCGCTGTCCATCCTGGGGCCCTCCGGTCAGCGGCCCAAAACTCTCTTCTCCCCCGACGAACTCGGCCTGATGGCCACTCCTCAGAATCCCACGTTGGGTGCCGTGGTGGTTCTGGCCCGCGACCCCGACCACGACGACGCCCCGCACCTTGAGCGCCTAACCCTGGCCGATGCGTTGGGTCACCTGGTCCCGCAGACCTCATCTCTGGCGGCCTTGGACCGTGGGTTGGCAACCCTGGCGGGGGTTGTGGATCGGGTGGGTGGATGCCACCTGCGGCGCTACAGGGAAATCCACACCGTGGGACCGCTGCTGGAGAAACTCCTGGCTGCGGAACCTGTGCAGGAGTCGCCGGCTTGGTCGGCTGTTGAGCTACCAGTCGAGGGCCGCGTGGATGAACCTGCAAACACTTCAACTGTGCCCGATGGCTGGGTCCAACGAGCCACGGCCCAGGACGTCTTGGCGCTGCCTGATGACTGCTTGGCCGTGCTGGTGGACAGCAATTTCATGGTGTTGCAGGGACTGGGACCGGTGATCTGGGATTCGCTGGATCAACCCACGCCGCTGGACACCCTGGTGGATCAACTGGCCTCTCACCCGGAAGCCCCGGAGGAGGCAGAACAAATGGTTCGGGATGCCGTGGCGCAGCTGGCCGAGCGTGGAGTCCTGTTGCTGGATCCGGCGAATGCTCAGGGTCAAGCCAAAGTGCTGGGTCAGGCCAATGAGATCAAGTCCTGATACTCCTTTGACCACAGGTCCTCGATCCCGTCCGGCAGCATGACCACGCGTTCCGGATCAAGAGCCTCCACGGCACCTTCGTCGTGGGAGACCAGGACCACCGCACCTTCGTAATTGCGCAGTGCGGCCAGGATTTCTTCACGGGAAGCCGGGTCCAGGTTGTTGGTGGGCTCATCCAGCAGCAACACGTTGGCAGAGGAGGCCACCAGCGTGGCCAAAGCCAAACGGGTCTTCTCGCCACCGGAGAGGACACCGGCGGGTTTGTCGACGTCGTCGCCCTGGAACAGGAATGAGCCCAGAATGGTGCGGGCCTGTGCGACCGCGAGCTCGGGGGCTGCGGTCTTCATGTTCTGAAGGACCGTGCGGTCCGTGTCCAGGGTGTCGTGCTCCTGGGCAAAGTAGCCGAGCTTCAAACCGTGCCCGGCCTCGATCACCCCGGAATCCGGCTGCGTGACGCCTGCCAGCATCCGCAGCAGAGTGGTCTTGCCGGCACCGTTGAGCCCCAGGATGACCACCTTGGAACCACGGTCAATGGCCAGGTCAACGTCTGTGAATATCTCTAGAGAGCCATAAGCCTTGGACAGGCCCTGCCCACGCAACGGGGTCTTGCCGCAGGAGGCCGGTGCCGGGAACCGGATGGCCGCCACCTTGTCCGCCACGCGCTCCCCCTCAACCCCTGCCATGAGGCGTTCGGCGCGTTTGATCATCTGCTGAGCGGCCACCGCCTTGGTGGCCTTGGCTCGCATCTTCTCCGCCTGGGCCATCAGGGCGGAGGCCTTCTTCTCCGCGTTGGCGAACTCGCGCTTGCGGCGGTGTTCATCCTGCTCACGCTGCAGCTTGTAGTGCTTCCAATCCATGTTGTAGATGTCCACGACGGCGCGGTTGGCATCCAGGTAGAAGACCTTGTTGACCACCATTTCCATGAGCTCAACATCGTGGGAGATGACCAACAGCCCGCCCGAATAGTTCTTCAAGAAGTCGCGCAGCCAGGTGATGGAGTCGGCATCCAAGTGGTTGGTGGGCTCATCCAGCAGCATGGTGTCCGCATCGGCAAACAGGATCCGGGCCAGCTCCACGCGTCGTCGTTGACCACCGGAGAGGGTGCGCAAGGGCTGAGTGAGCACACGCTCTGGCAGGTCCAGGTTTGCGGTGATGGTGGCGGCCTCTGACTCCGCGGCGTAACCGCCACCGGCCACGAACTCCGCCTCCAGCCGCGCGTAGCGCTTCATGGCCTTCTCCCGGATGGCATCTGTGGGGTTGGCCATGTCCTCCTCGGCCACCCGCATCCGGGCAATCACCTCTGCCAGTCCGCGGGCTGAGAAGATGCGGTCCCGGGCCAGCTGCTCCATGTCATCAACCTTGGGATCCTGGGGCAGGTAACCCACGGTGCCCGTGCGGGTCGCGGAACCATCCGCCGGCAGCGTCTGACCGGCCAGCACCTTGGTCATGGTGGTCTTGCCTGCGCCGTTGCGACCCACCAGGCCAATCTTGTCCCCCCGCTGTACCCGGAAATTGACCTGGTCCATCAGCAGGCGCGCGCCAGCACGCAATTCCAAGTTGGACACAGTGATCAACGGGGTACAGCCTTTCGTGGGAGCGCCGCCAAGTAAGCAACATGGCGGCAAGACCGATCAAGTCTAGCGGCGAGTCACTCTCCTACGCAGTGTGGTCAAACATTGCTGCGCCCATACGATCTCCGCCTCAGACCGGGCCACCCAACTGTGACAGGGAAAGAGCCGTTGGCGGCGCCAAAAAGTGGCTGTTTCCCTGTCAAACGCGGCGCGGGTAGCGGCTGATCATTGGCTACGCTTTGCCTTGGACCGCGGTTGGCGGTGCCACCGTGCAACGCCAAGGACCCCCGTGAACCTTCGTGATTCCATCGATCAACGCCCCATGTCCGCCTACCAGTGGTTGGTGGTGGGGCTGTGCGGGTTGCTCAATGCCCTGGACGGGTACGACGTCCTCTCCATGGCCTTCACCGGATCCGCTGTGTCCCAGGAATTCGGGCTGACCGGATCTGAACTGGGTGTGCTGTTGAGTGCGGGTCTGGTGGGCATGGCGGTGGGTTCCCTGGTGATTGGTCCGCTGGCTGACCGTTACGGCCGCCGCCCGCTGTTGATCGTGTCACTGATCATCAACGGTGTGGGTATGGGCTTGTCCTCCATGGTGTCCTCCCATTGGGAACTGGCGGCCTACCGGGTTCTGACAGGCATTGGTGTGGGCGGAATCCTGGCCTGTACGGCGGTGATCGCCAGCGAGTACGCCAACAACAAGCGGCGCGGAATCGCCATCAGCGTCTTCACCGCAGGCTACGGGGTGGGCGCCACGCTGGGCGGTCTGGGTGCCGCTCAGTTGATCCCCATGTTCGGCTGGCGTTCGGTGTTCTTGGTGGGGGCCATCTGCACCGTGGTGGTCCTGGGGCTGGTCATCGCCCTGCTGCCCGAGTCCGTGGACTATCTGGCCACTGGCCGCCACCCGCGCTCCGCTCAGATCGCGGCCTCGGTGGCTCGCAAACTGGGGATCGACGACGCCCCCGCCCTCCCCACCGTGACTCAGTCAACGCAGAAGCAGAGTCCCGGTGGTGTGCTCAGCACCCGCTACCGCTCACAAAGCCTGTTGCTCTGGGCCAGCTGGTTTGTGGTGATGTTCGGCTTCTACTTTGCCAACACCTGGACTCCGGCGCTGTTGGTGGAATCCGGCATGACGCAGCAGCAGGGCATTCTGGGCGGCATCATGCTCACGGTGGGTGGCACCTTTGGCGCGCTGTTGTACGGCACATTGACTTCACGCTGGAGTGAGAAGGCCGTGTTGATTGTGTTTGTGATACTGCAGTCGGCCGCCTTGGTCCTGTTCATCACCACCACCTCGGTACCAGCGGTCGCCTTCTCCGCCGGTGTTGTGGTGGGAATGTTGGTCAACGGCTGCATTGCCGGCATGTACACCCTCTCCCCCATGACGTACGAACCCGCTCTGCGTGCCACCGGTGTGGGCTGGGGCATTGGTGTTGGCCGGGTGGGAGCCATCCTGGCGCCCCTGACCGTGGGTGCCCTGTTGGATCGCGGGTGGTCCCCGGTTCTGCTCTACGTGGCAGTTGCCGCTGTGGGGCTGCTGGCTTCGGTGGCGGTGTCCCGGTTGCGGGTGGGGCAGGCCGCGCGTTTGTCAGGGAAATGACCCGCTGGGCGCACTCAGAACGGTCATTTCCCTGACAAGCGCGCGGCACCCCGGGGGCGCTGGTCTGACTCAAACTTGAACAGTGTTTAAGATGCTCGCATGAGTTCTTCCAGCACCACGTCCCCAGCCTCACCATCCGCCACACCACGCGACCCCCAGCACCGCCCTGCGCAGCAACGCTCGGCCGGTACGGACCTTGCACTGATCGCTGTGTTCGCTGCCTTCTGCGCAGTCATGTCCGTCATGCCGGCCATCCCCGTGGGACCGCTGGCCGTGCCCATCACCTTGCAGACGCTGGCGGTGTACCTGACCGGTCTGGTGCTCGGCGGACGCCGCGGCGGTCTCGCCGTGCTGCTCTACGTGGTAGTGGGTGTGGCCGGACTGCCCATCTTCTCCGGATTCCGTGGCGGCCCCGGTGTGCTGGCAGGACCGTCCGCCGGTTACATCATCGGCTTTGCCGTGGCCGGTCTGTGCACCGGCCTGCTGGCCTATGCCGCACTGCGCCGCGCCCGCACCAACCGCTCTCGGCTGATCGGCCTGTTTGTTGCCGCACTCCTGGGTGGATTCGTGGTCTGCCGTCTGACCGGCATTCCCGGAATGTCCATCAACGGTGGCTTGAGCCTGCGGGACGCGTTCTTTGCCGACGTCGTCTACTGGCCCGGTGACCTCATCAAGTGCGCCGCTGCTGCTCTGGTGGCCGCCGCCGTTCACCGCGCCTTCCCGCGCCTGGCCGGTAGCCGTTGATCTTCGGCCGCCGCTCCCGGGCCGCTGCCCGCCACGACGACGACGCCCAACCCAACCCGGCCCTGGGCATCCACCTGGACCAGGTGGATGTGCGATTGCCCGGAGTGGACGGGCAACTGCAGGAAACCACCATCCTGGAGGACATCACCCTGGAGCTGACCCAGGCGCGGACCGCGATCCTTGGACTCAACGGCTCCGGCAAGTCCACGGTGTTGCGACTGCTCAACGGTCTCATGACACCCAGTGATGGCTCCGTCACGGTGCATGGGATCGACGTCGTCCAACAGCGCAAGGCGGCCCGGCGGACAGTGGGATTCGTGTTCACCGATCCCCTGGCGCAACTGCTGATGCCAACGGCCTTGGAGGATGTGGAGCTGTCCCTGCGTGAGGTTGAAGCCGATGCCACACAGCGGCGGGAGCTTGCCCAGGACTTGTTGGCGGCTGCAGGGTTGGCGGATCGGATGCATCATTCGGTGTATGACCTCTCCGGTGGCCAACGTCAACTGGCCGCGCTCACGGCGGTCTTGGCAGTGGAACCGTCCGTCCTGGTGTTGGATGAGCCCACCACGTTGTTGGATCTGCGGAATCGGGCGCGGTTAATGGAGCGGTTGGCTGGTCTGCCACAGCAACTGGTCTACGCCACCCACGATCTCGAGTTGGCTGCCACAGCCCAGCAGGTGGTGGTGATCCATGACGGCCAGGTGTTCGCCTGTGGAGGCCCCGAGTTGGTGGCCGACTACCACCAATGGTGTGTTGACGGGTTCCCTGGCTGGGACCAGTTGTGAGCGCCCAACGCGAGTTGTTCGGCACCTACCGCCCCCGGGACAACTGGCTGCACCGAGTGCCCGTGGGCGCCAAGGGGCTGGCGCTGCTGGTGCTTTCCGTGATTTTGATGATGCCCTGGCAACGCTGGATTCCGGGTCTTGATCACCCGTGGCCGGTCCCGCTGGCCTGCGTGGTGCTGTTGATGATCCTGGGTGCCACCGGTGGTGTTGGCTGGCGTAGCTGGTGGGGCACCATTCGGCCGGCTCTGCTGATATTCGTCCTGTTGGCCGGCTATCACGTGCTGGTGGGGACTCCCCACCGTGGGGCAGGGGTGCTGCTCACGGTCCTGGGTGCCATGTTCGCCACCCGGATCCTGCTGGAAACCACGCCGCAAGCAGTGCTGTTGGACGGCCTGGTGCGACTGCTCGGGCCCTTGCGTGGGGTGGGGGTCAAACCGGAACGGGTGGGGTTGGCCATCCAGATCATGCTGCGCGCCATTCCCTACCTGTTGGGTGTGGTCGCGGACGCCCGAAGCGCCGCGGCAGCACGCGGCATCAGGATGGGGCCCGTCCGCGCAGCAACGCCGGCCGTGATTGCTGCGGTGGCCCATGCGCAACGCACCGGGGAAGCGTTGGCGGCGCGGGGACTGGACTGACGTGTCCGGTGGGCTCAGCTGGCATGGTTCCGGCGATGGCACCTTGCCTTTAGTGCTGGCTGCACCTGGGCTGTACCGGAGGCTGATCCCGGAGAGCATTGGCGGCTGCGCCTGACGGGCTGTGGGGCTCAGCTCACATTAGGATGCACACATGACTTTCAATCAGGGGTCCCGTCTGGACACGTCCCGCGTGCAGACCGGCGGACGTGGGGGTGGCGGTGGCCGCGGCGTCATGGTGGGTGGTGGCCTGGGTGGCCTGATCCTGACCATTGTTCTGGGGCTGCTGTTCGGCCAGCCCATGCTGGGTGGCCTGGACAATGCCGTCAACCAGGGCAGCTACTCGGAATACTCCACGGGATCCGGCAACGCGGCTCAAGCACAGGACGAGTTGGCGCAGAAGTGCCAAACCGGTGCAGATGCCAATCAGCACACGGACTGCCGTGTGGTGGCCACCGCCAACAGCCTGGATGCCATGTGGGCCACCTACCTCCCGGAGTCCACCGGCGTGCAGTACAACATGCCGGGTCTGGTGCTGTTCTCCGGCTCCGAGTACTCCCCCTGCGGTACGGCCTCCTCTGCAACGGGTCCGTTCTACTGCCCGTCCAACCAGACGGTCTACCTGGATGATTCGTTCTTCGCCACGTTGCAGACCGACTTTGGCGCCCAAGGCGGACCCTTGGCCGAGGAATACGTGGTGGCACACGAATTCGCCCACCACATCCAGTACCAACTGGGCTACTTGGGCTCTGCCGCCAGCTCCCGTCAGGGGTCGGATTCAGGTGCCGTTCGAGTGGAACTGCAGGCCGACTGCTACGCCGGACTGTGGGCCAACCGAGCCTCCAGCGACGACTTCACCGGTGCGGTGGTGCTCAACGACATCACGGAGGACGACCTGCGTGCGGCCATGTCCACCGCAGCCTCCATCGGTGATGACCACATTCAGCAGACCACGTCTGGGCGTGTGAACCCGGAGGCCTTCACCCACGGCACCTCCGAGCAGCGCATGGCCTGGTTCATGAACGGCTACCGGACCGGGGACATCGGCCAGTGCGACACCTTCAACGCCACTGACCTGGATGATCCTGGCAGCATCCGCTGACAACCCAACGATAGGAAGACACCACATGAAGTTCTTGTGCCAGATGCAGGTCACCTTTCCCGAGTCCATGAGCCCGGAGGAGGTGGCCCAGAAGCAGGCTGAGGAGAAGGAGTACTCCCAGGCCCTGCAACGTTCAGGTGAGTTCGAGGCCATCTACCGGGTGGTGGGAAAGTACGCCAACGTCTCCATCTTTGAGGTGGAGTCCAACCAGCGTCTGCATGAGATCCTCTCCGGATTCCCCATGTTCCCGTACATGAGCATCGAGACCACGGCCCTGGCCACGCACCCCAACGCCATCTGAGGTCCCACCACCCCTGAATCAGAACTGCCGAACGTTGCGAGTTCGTTCGATTCCAAC
>NZ_JROX01000106.1:0-6814 GCF_000800955.1 Kocuria sp. ZOR0020 | reverse complement strand
AAAGAGCCATTCTCAGCCCCTGAGAATGGCTCTTTCCCTGTCAAACTCGCCGCCGGCCGCGCAACGACGGCGCCCCCGCCCCGCCCGGCTTCAGCCCATGAGCTTGGCGGTGAGGATCCGCGCGAAGTCCTCGGAGACGTCCCCGTAGTTCAGGGAGAAGTCCTCATCCACGCGAGTGGGCAGCACACCCGAGCACAGCACGGTGGCGCGGGCATACAAGCCGGGCAGTTCGGCACCGATCGGCACGGACAGAAGCTGTAGTTCCTCATCCCAGGAGACCAGCGGGGTCCCGGCCTGCCGGGCAGCCAGGTGCTTGCCCAACCCGGAGTTCACCCGCCGCCCGTGACCCGATTCCACATCAGCCTCCGTGCGAAACACGTATCGCGTGCGGTGGTGGTGGTTGATCCGGAACAACCCGGGCTGTTCCCGGTCCGTGGTGGGCAGCCACGTGGCATCGGACGGGACAAACCGTTCGGCCACGCCGTTGTACTGCATCTCCGTACGTGCCAGTCCGTCCTGGACGGTGGACAGAGGTGCCAGGGTGTCCAGCATGACGGGTCCGGCCTCATAAATGACGTCGCACAGCCCCTCCGGCAGACGCTCAGCCAGCTCTTCCAGCTCAACGTCCTGGACCAGGGAGGAGGCGTGGTCCTCCGGGGACAAGGTGACCAGTGCACCACCCAGGGCGTCAGCAGCGGAGGAGACCGAGGCCTCCTTGTCCGGAGTCCACCCACCGGTGAGCAGGATGGATCCGTCCACCAACTGCGTCAGGGCAGGGGAACACACCTGCCAACGGCGCACCGTCCAGTTCTCGTCCCGGATGACCTCCAGGAAACCCAGACCCTGAAGGTGGCCCACAAGCCATTCCTCGAACCGTTCGGTGTCCACCAGCTGGCGGGCCACGATCGAGAGGGTGGAGCGCTTGCCGCCGCCCAGGAACGTCAGGGCATCGCGGAACGGGGCCCAGGACATGGGGTTCTCCCCCTCGTCCGGGCCGATGAACTGGAGGGACTCCACCGAGCCGACCTCGGACACGGCAGAGAGCTTGGTCAGCCGGCCCGGGTAGCGCTTTTCCAACCCGCAGTCCCGGCAGCGCCCGAACACCCACGGTGCCTTGGCCTTGGGGTCCATGGGCGGCAGCACAATCCGGTGCTTGCCGGTGGCCAGACAGGAAGGCCCGCTGTGCTCCGGGAGGACGTTCTCGCGCTGGACCAGCAGCTGGCCCTCAGCGGAGTGCCAACCGGGAACCGTGGGGACGTCCACAGCTTCCAGCTCGGCCTCCGGGACCTCCACGGAATTCAGATTGTTGAAGGCACCCTGGACGTACTCGTCCGGCAACTCGGAAACGGTGGCAGCCGTGACGGGCCACAGGGCGTCGTCGTCGGTGTGGACCATCTCCCCCTCATAGCCCAGCGACCGCTGTGTCATGTAGAAGGAGGAGTCGCGCGCGGAGAAGCTCATGCGCTGTTTGACCGTGCGTCCTGCTTTGAGGACCAGGACGTAGTCGTTGGGCTTCAGCCCGCCGGTGGCATGGGCCATGGGGGTGCCGTTGGTGGAGATCTGGAACGGCGGAATCAGGCTCTCGGCCAGCTTGTGGCGCTGCAGACGGAAGGTTTCCGGGTGACGCCACTCGACCTCAAGGGTCAAGGGGTCATCGGTGTCCGAGACCACCGTGATCTGCGGCGGGCGCTGAGCCGACCACCGCACCACGTCTCCTGGAATGCGTAGGCCACCGGAGAGTCGCACGGTGGGGACAAGTCGCGGGACCATTCCGGAGAAGTTGTCGTTGACCGTCAGCTCGGGGTTGCCTGCGCGCAGCACCTGGACGTCGTCGAACATGGCCCAGCCCTCTGGCAGTCCGGAGGTCCCGGCGGGCACGAATGTGTAGTCCGGGGATGCGGAGTCATCCAGGATGGAGCGCATCTGGGCGATGGTGGATTCCTCGTCACGCACCAGCACGCGGCACGGCCAGGCGGCAGGAATGTGGTCCACGGAGATGAAGGTGTCGGAGAAGGCGTCCTTGGCAAACACGACGACGGGCCGCGCCGTCCGTTCGAACGTGTGCGCCCCGGCGGAGAGCTTGAGCTCTCCTTCCAGCAGAGAGGCGGGTTCGATCCGTGCGGTGAGGGCAGAGATTCCCAGGTAGGCGTCCCCGATGTAGGACAGGAACAGGGTGCGGGGTCCGGCGGTGGTTTCCAGCTCCACCTCACGTTCGGTCATGAACCGCTTGGGAACCACCAGACCGAACTCAAAGACCTTGTTGCCGATGTAGTCCATGGCATCCACCAGGGCCAGGGAGGCCGAGTGTTTTCCCGGCTTGCTGGACACGGACCGGGTGACGGGTGTGGGGCCACCGGCTTCGGCCCGGGACTGCTCCCAGCGGGCGAGCTCGGCACGGGCCACTTCCAGGCCCGGGTAGCGGGTCACGGAGGTGGTCCAGATCTGGCGCATCGACTTGGAGACATCCGTGTCTGCCACATCCAGCCAGAAGTCCACGTACACGCCCAGTTCCTCCGGGGAGAGGCCTTGGGCGGTGGTCAGTTCCATGTCCGCGAACATCTGGTGGAGTTGGCGTCGCTCGGACTCCCCCAGCAAGGTCTGCGCCAGGGCAAGGCCAACAGGCCGCTGGTTGAGGGCATCACCCACGGGCAGGCCGACCTCACCGTCGCGCAGTTCCAGCCAGTAGCGCAGGGCATCCCAGAAGGCCTCGGTGTCCTTCTTGAAGGAAGCCTCCAGCGCCTTGGTGTCCTGACCGGCCTGCAGCAGAACGGCCAACGGCAGGTAGAACGCTGAAGCCGACTTGTTGCCGGTCTGGGAGGCCAGCCGGGAGGTGTGGCGTCCGGCCAGGGCGAACAGCGCCAGCAGGGCCACGATGGGCGGCGGCGCCAATTCGGAGAGAGTGTCCAGCTGGCGGCGGGAGTCCCGGTACCAGAGTGTGGTCAGTCGGGTGAAGGCCTCGAACACCGGGGTGCGGGAACCGTCCATGACCAGCAACGGGGTCACGGAATCGGCAATGGCGCGCAGGGTGGCGGGACCGTCCAGTCCGTGCTCCTGACCGATCTGGGCCAGGGTCTTCTCATCCAGGTCCAGGGGAACCAGTTCACCTGCTTTGTCCGCCCCGAAGAACGCGGCACACACGGCGTCGTTCCACTTGAGGTACTCGACCTCGGCCTCATTGCGCGCAATGCGATGTTGACCGAGCACAAGCGAGTTGGTCCCCGGCACTGCACCCTCCGTCTGCGGCTCCGGCCGCCCTTGTTCTGCGGGAGTGAAACCTCCCTGTACCAGCGCCTCATTATATGTGCGCCCGGCCGTCCCCGGCGGCGGCTGCCGCCTGGTTGCCCGCACCGTCCGGCTCCTAGAATGGTGAGAATGACCTCACCTGCCGCCGAGTCCTCCACGGCCCGCACAGCCTCCTCATGGCAGCGCGCTTTGGCCTCCATGCTCGACGACGACGCCCCCGCCCTGGACGTCGAGGACACCGAACACCCGGGCCCGGCCATCGGCCTGGAGTTCGACCTTCAACTGCCCACGTTCCGCCGGGTGCATCGCGCACGACAAGCCCAGGCCGGTGCCCTCTACTCCCTGGGGATGCGGCCGGTGCGCAAAGGTCGGCGCGGGGACTGGATCCGGGGTGGCTTGGACTGGGAGAAGGTCACGGAGGCCGGGATCTCCGGGATGCTCACCGCCGAACAGGCCGACTGGTTCGATGAAATCCGCTCCCTGGCCAACGTCCGCTCCCGCCAGGTCCTGCACGACCGGCACTGGGTGTACGTGGAGCATTACGAATCCCCCGTGCTGTGGTCACTGTTGGGCCGTGCCGAGGAACTGGGGGTGGAGTTCATCACCCGTGACCACGCGCAGCCCGTGCGTCTCAGCTCACCGGGCAGGTTCCAGATCGACCTGGTGCACGACGACGAGAACAACCTGCTGCTGCATCCCGAGGTGTTGATCGACACCACGAATTCCAGTCAAGACGCAACGGCCGATGATGCCGCCCGCGTGGAAACCGTAGCCCTGGAATCTGCAGGCATAGTGGGGGCCCCCGGCCATGGGGTGTTCTTCCCCGCACCACAAGATCCTGTGGAGTTGGAGCGGACCGAGGATCTCAACCGGTTCCCTCTGACCCTGGTGCCGCTGAGGACCCGCCTGACCCGGGACCAACGCCAGTTCCTGGAAACAGCTCAGGAGGTCACGGTCCCGCATGAGGAGATTCAGGAATTCCTGGACCGCTGGTTTCCCCGGCTGCACCAGCGGATCGGGCTGACCAACGACGACGGCTCGATCGAGCTCCCTCACGTGGCCCCACCGGAAATGGTGCTCACGGTTCATCACGATGATCTGACCATCCGGTTGGACTGGGAATGGGAGTACAGCCGGGGTGGTCAGCGCATCCGCCTGCCGTTCCGCCCTGCCGATCCTTTGGGCACGGAACCGGCCAAGCGGGAGTCCACGTGGGAAAGCGCCATGACCAAAGCCGTCATGCGCCGCATCCCGGATCTTGAGTTCCGCCGCTCCGCCTACGTGGGTTACGAGGCCGTGGTCTTGTTGCGTGATTGGCTGCCGGAGCTGGAAAAGGTCCACGACCTGAGGATTCAGGTCACCGGTACGGAACCTGCCTACAAGCCCTCGGATGAACCGCCGGAGATCACGGTCTCCACGCTGCCCAGCGAGCACCGGGACTGGTTCGACCTTGGTGTGTCCGTACGTGTGGGTGACTTCTACGTGGCGTTCGCAGAAATCTTCCGCGCCCTGGCACGGGGCCAGGACGTGATGATGCTGCCCAACGGCTCCTGGTTCGCTCTGGATGCCCCCCGGTTCGAGCACCTGCGGGAGTTGCTGCGCGAAGCGCGGTCCCTGCAGGAAACTCCGAGCGACCAACTGCGGGTCTCCAAACACCAGATGGGGTTGTGGCAGGAGTTGGAGGAGCTCTCCGACCGCAGCGAAACCGTGACCCAGTGGCGGGAGGCCGTGAACCGGCTGGTGCACCGGGAACCCAGTGATCCACCACCGGTGCCGGCAGGGCTGACTGCACAGCTGCGGCCCTACCAGGTGGAGGGGTTCCAGTGGTTGGCAGCCCTTCAGGACATGGGTTTGGGCGGGATCCTGGCCGATGACATGGGTCTGGGCAAAACCGTTCAGGTCATTGCGCTGTTCACCCACGTTCTGGAGCAGGCACAGCTTCGCGGTCCTGAGAATCCGGCGGTGCAGCCTTTCCTGGTGGTGGCCCCCACCTCCGTGGTGCCCAACTGGGTATCGGAGATCAACAAGTTCGCCCCGCATCTGAAAGTCACTGCCGCCCAGGGCACGGCCGCCGGTGCCGGTCAGATGCCGGCCGAATTGGCCGCCACCCAGGACGTCGTCGTGACCTCCTACACCCTGTTGCGCATGGATGAGGCACTGTGGAGCCAACCGGAGTGGGAGGCTGTGATTCTGGATGAGGCGCAGTTCGTGAAGAACCCGCGGACCCAGGCCCACCGCGTGGCTCGGGAGTTGAAGACCAGGACCACGGTTGCCGTCACCGGCACTCCGTTGGAGAACGGACTGGCTGACTTGTGGGCGTTGCTGAGCCTGAGCGCACCGGGGTTGTTCCCGTCACGCAGGAAGTTCGTGGAGGACTATCAGCGCCCCATCGAGGTCTCACATGACCGGGCTGCCATGTCCCGGATGCGGCGCAGAATCGCCCCGTTCATGCTGCGGCGCACCAAGGACGCCGTGGACCTTCAGCTGCCACCCAAGCTGGAGCAGACCCTGCGGATCCAACTCACGGAGGAACACCGCAAGCTCTATGACCTGCACCTGCAGCGCGAACGCTCCAAGGTGCTGAAGTTGCTTCCGGAGCTCAACCGCAACCGGTTCACCATCTTCAGCTCCTTGACCAAGCTGCGGTTGATGGCACTGGACCCCTCCTTGGTGGACCCGGAGCTGGAGATCAGCTCCTCCAAGTTGGAGGCGTTGTTCGAGCACCTGCCGGAGATCGTGGCGGAAGGTCACAGGCCCTTGGTCTTCTCCCAGTTCACCGGTTTCCTCAAACTGGCGGCGGCCCGACTGGACCGGTTGGGCATTCCGTACGCCTACCTGGATGGCTCCACCCGTGACCGGGGCGCTGTGATCCAACGATTCCGTGACGGTCAGGCACCGGTGTTCCTGATCTCCCTGAAGGCAGGTGGCACCGGGTTGAACCTGACGGAGGCGGACTACTGCTTCCTGCTGGATCCCTGGTGGAATCCCATGGCGGAGAACCAGGCCGTGGACCGCGCACACCGAATCGGCCAGGAACGCAAGGTCATGGTCTACCGCATGGTGGCCACCGGCACCATCGAGGAAAAGGTCATGGAACTCAAGGACCGAAAGGCCCGTCTGTTCGAGACCGTGATGGACGACGACGGCACGTTTTCAGCCGCCCTGACGGAACAAGACGTCATGGAGTTGTTCCGTCAGTGAAATCCTTGACGCACCAGTAACTTGAGCGCCATGATGTCACGTCAACAACCTTGCTGCAGTGTCACATTGCAGTGAATTACCTGATCACGTGTGATTGGCCCGCCGGTGCAATAGCGTGAACATCAATACCCCAGGAGGTGTCCGGAAGTGCCTACTTCACCGTCCGGCCTCCCGCTGTTCGTCGATCGGCATGGCCCCCTCATTGCCGTCATGGTTGATCGCGGGTTGCGCCCGGATCAGATCCGTCGTCGTTTTCATTTGCTGCACCCCACCGAGTCCCCCGCGCTGTTGAACCAGATGCTCATCCGGATGGCGCCGCCGTTCTCCTTGGAGGACGCCACGGCAGCCGCCACCCACTACACGGATGCAC
>NZ_JROX01000105.1:0-13797 GCF_000800955.1 Kocuria sp. ZOR0020 | reverse complement strand
GGGCCGCCTGCTGGTGGCGATACAGCGTCGCCCGCGACCAGCCGACGAGTCGGGCGGCGTCTTCGGCGGTGCGGCCCTTCGCGCGCGCATCGGCGGCGATGTCGAGCTTCTCTGCGACCACGGCCGGGTCGACCGGAGGTCGGCCGAAGCGGGTACCGTTCTGCTTCGCCGCGGCGATCCCGGCATTGACACGTTCGGTGATCAGCTCGCGCTCATACTCGGCCAACGTGGCGAGCATGCCCATCATCATCCGGCCCGACGTCGTCTCCGGGTCGATTCCGTCCGAGACCGATCTAATCTTCACGCCTTGCCCGCGTAGCAGCGTGACCGTGTTCAGGACATCGATGAGGGACCGGCCGAGCCGGTCGATACGCCAGACCACCACGGTGTCACCGTCCTGGGCGTAGTCGAGCAGCCGCTTCATCCCCGGTCGCTCGATCGCGGTCCGGCTACCCGAGGTCACATCCGAGAACACGTCCCGCTTCTGCACCCCGGCATCCACCAGCGCATCGACTTGCAGCTGCGCATCCTGAGTTGCCGTACTCACTCGGGTGTATCCCAGCTGCCTCATACCCCCAGCATGGTGCAGAAAGTCCTGGAAGTCACCACCCTGAGGCGCTTTTCGTCGAGACGACTTAGCGAGACACTTCCGGGTGCCCATTCACGCAGGGAATGAACCTGAGGCCAACCGCGCGCTGAACGTCTAATCAACCTATACCCAAATGAGGCACCAGATCGCCCGGCCTTACCTACATCGAAGTGCCCCGCCTCCGCTCGAAACCCTTGAGGCTTGGTCGCCAGCACGCCATGCGCAGCGAGTGACGCGAGTCTCTCTCGTGGTTGTCATAACTATACCTTCCATCCGGTACAGTTATGCCGTTCACTACGAGGGGAAGACGCGCATGTCCACGATGACGAAACGGCGACGCTGGTCGCTGCTGGTGACGGTCGGAGCTGGGCTCCTACTGATCACCATCGACAACTCGATTCTCTACGCGGCACTGCCGACACTGACCGAGGATCTCCAGGCTTCGAGCACGCAGAGCCTCTGGATCATCAACGCCTACCCCTTGGTAATGGCGGGCCTGCTGCTGGGTAGCGGAACCCTCGGTGATCGAATCGGCCACACGCGGATGTTCGTCGTCGGTCTGGTGATCTTCGGACTGGCGTCGCTGCTCGCTGCCTTCGCCCCTACGCCCGAGGTCCTGATCGCGGCGCGTGCTGTGCTCGCTGTCGGTGCGGCAGCGATGATGCCGGCCACCCTTGCGCTGATCCGCACCTATTTCACGGTTGAACGCGAGCGGAATCTCGCCATCGCGGTCTGGGGCAGCCTGTCGGTCGTAGGGTTTGCCCTCGGCCCGATTCTCGGCGGCACACTCCTTGAGTTTTTCTGGTGGGGCTCGGTGTTCCTCGTCAACGTGCCCGTGGTGGTGCTGGCGCTGGTTGCTACCTGGCTGATCCGCCCGGCCAACGACCCGGACCCCTCGAAGCGATGGGATGCCGTCTCCTCGATATTGGCGATGATCGGGCTTGTCGGAATGGTGGTGGCTATCAAGGAGATCGGTCACGCGCCGCCGTCGACAACGACCATTATTGTTGCGCTGCTCGTTGCTGCCATCGGGTTCTGGCTCTTCGTGCGCCGTCAGCGACGTATGGAGCAGCCGCTGTTGGATTTCTCCATCTTCCGCAACCCGGCGTTCAGCGCAGGCGTGCTCGCCGCGACGTTCGCGATGTTCGCGATCGGGGGCATCCAGCTCGTCACCACGCAACGCTTCCAGCAGGTCGCCGGATTCAGCCCGCTGGAGGCTGGGCTCTTGGTTGCCGCGATCGCAGTGGGCTCGTTGCCGACAGCGCTCCTGGGTGGCGCATTCCTGCACCGCATCGGACTGCTCGCGCTCATCACCGGCGGTCTCGCCTTCGCCACCGGCGGCGTCGTGGTAACAGCAATCGGGTTCCAGTCGTCCCTCGGCGTGCTGGTCCTCGGACTGCTGCTGACCGGTGCCGGTCTCGGAGCCGCCATGTCGGTGGCCTCCACCGCGATCATCGGGAACGTGCCGGTGCGCCGAGCCGGGATGGCCGCTTCCCTGGAAGAGGTCTCCTACGAGTTCGGCAGCCTCATCGCCGTGTCCGTGCTTGGGAGCCTGCTCACGGCTATCTACAGCGCCCGTGTCGTCCTTCCCGACGGCGCGCCGGATGCGGCTGGTGACAGCATCGCCGAGGCACAGGCTGTCGCGCAGGGCGACGCAGACATCATCCAGGCGGCCGCGACAGCCTTCGACTCCGCGTACCTCGTCGTGATGCTGGTCGTCGCTGCCGTTCTCGCGGCGGGCGCGCTCGTCACCGGGGTACTTCTGCGCCGGTACTTGCCGGGCACCCAGTCACAGCTGCACTCCGAGCACTGACCACGAAAGGACCGCCCATGCGGCCCAGCAAACGGGACACGATCCTCCAGGCCGCCCTCAGCGTTGTCGAGACCGACGGCGTCACGGCCGTTACGTACGAATCCGTCGCCGCCGCATCCGGACTCACCAAAGGCGGATTGCTCTACCACTTCCCCTCAAGGGACGCCATGATCCTCGCGCTGCACGAATATCAAGCGCAGCACTGGGACGACGAAATGATCGACGCGCTCGGCAAAGACCTAGATGAGGCGTCGCAGGACGAGCGACTCGCTGCCTATGCCCGAGTCAGGGCACGCAGCGCCACCGGCCCTGAATTACTGCTCATGCTCGAAGCGAGCACCGACAGCGAGCTCAGCAAACCGTGGAAACGAGTCATCACCCGCTGGATCCCCAACCCCGCCAACATCGACCCGACCGACCCTCGGGCCCTACAAAAGATGGTCGCGTACCTCGCCGCCGACGGGCTTTGGCTCAGCGAATCCGTCGGCGCCGTCCCCCTCCCCCACGAACTGCGCGCCGCGCTGGCAGAGCACCTCGCCCGCTCCGTCGCGGAGGCAACCGCAATCCAGTGCAACGAGGCGAACCAATGAGCGCACTCACCCAGCAGTGCGACCGCCTTCCGCCCGCTACCAGAGCCTTCGTCGTGGCGGCCTTCCTCGAGACCTTCACCTGGGCCGGTCTGCTTGCGAGGATGTTCCTCAAGTACGTGACGGGCACGACCGACGTCGGTGTCAGGATCTCCGGCGCACCACACGGCGGCATGTTTTTCATGTACCTCGCCCTAGGCCGTGTTGCTAAATCCATTGGAGGGCTGCGGAGAGGCAGAGTCCTGCCGCGTATGAGCGCGCGGTCTTGTCGTAGCGGGATGCGAGTCCTCGCCACTGCTTGACGAAGTTGAAGCATCTCTCGACGACGTTGCGGCCCTTGTAGCGTTCCTGCTGCTCGTCGCCGAAGTCGATCGGCCGACCCGGCCGCCTGTGCCTGTTGGCGATCTGATCGGCGCGTTCGGGGATCGTGGCCTTGATGCCGCGCTCGCGCAGCCAGGCCCGGTTCTTCTTCGACGGGTAGCCCTTGTCCGCGAGCACCCGATCCGGCCTCGATCGCGCCCGGCCGCGTCCGGGGACGTGGATCTCGTCGAGCACGTCGGTGAACATGCTCGTGTCCGCGACCTGCCCGCCGGTGAGAACGAACGCCAGCGCCCGTGCCTGCCCGTCGCAGACGAGGTGGATCTTCGTCGTCAATCCGCCCCGTGACCGGCCGATCGCGTGATCAGGAGGCTCGGGCCCGGATTTCTTGTAGTTCGACACGGCCCCCTGTGGCCCGAGTCAGGGTTGCGCCGTGCTGGTGGACGCGCGCAATCGAGGAATCCACCGACACGACCCAGTCGATCTCGCCCGCCAGCGCCGCCCGCTTCTGCACCTGGGTGAGCAGGTCTTCCCAGACGCCGTCGCTCGCCCATCGGCGGAAGTTTTTGTAGATCGTGTTCCAGTTCCCGAACCGCTCGGGCAGGTCTCGCCACGCCGAGCCCGTCCGGAACCGCCATGCGGTCGCCTCGACCACCGTGCGTCGATCCACAGGCGGACGGCCCCGCGTCCGCACTGGCGGGAACACGTCCTGGATCAGTTCCCAGACCTCGTCCGTGATGACATCTCGCGACACGTCTCAAGGATCGCCGACGAGCCCCCGATCATCATTTAGCAACACGGCCTAGTGCTCATCACCGCCGTCACCTTGCGGTGGCCATGGTCCTGAAGATTAACGAGCTCGACACCATCACCAACGACGTCATCGAAACCGCCCAGAGCCCCCTCGTCATCAGCACCACCAGCTGAGGCGACCGCCACGAAGCAGCGACAAAGCACCGCCATTTACCGGCGAAAGTCACACGTATGCCCCTCACACCATCCGGTGTGAGGGGCATACGTAGCGCCACCGGATTTACCGGGTCGCCGTCGCGGTGGCCGGTGTCCGAGCGCCTGTGTGCGCCGCGGTCACTTCAGCGGCGCTCGGGGCTGCTGAGGCTGGGGCCGCCGGGGACGGGGCTGCGGAGCCGAACACCTCCGCGGCGCTGCGCTGGGGAGGTTCACGCTCGGCCGCCGGGTCGGTGTCCCACGGAGCCCGCGTCATGGGCCTACCAGCCGCCGGCGGCTGCGGCTGCTCTTGCGTCGCCGCCGGCTCCTCCGGCTGCTGTGGGACCGGGGCCGGCTGGTTCTCCTCCCGTGCAGGACCGGCATCGGGGTTCTCGGCCGCCGGCTGCTGTGCTGCAGGTGCCTGGCTCACTGGCTCCAGGGTTTCGGTCGGTGCCTGATCCTCGTCTGCGCTGGACCCGGTGAACCGGGAAACGAACTCCGATGCCCGATCGGCCATCGCCTGCAGTCGGGAGCGGGTGGTGAACTCCAGGTACCCCTCCGGTGTTTCACGCACGCTCAAATCCGGGCGGTGCTCACGGATCAATGCCTGGGCATCCTGCAGGTTCAACGGCTGCAGTTCCTCCGGTGTCCCCACCCCCGCCGGGCGGGTGACCACGAAGAACTGCCCTTCCAGTTCTTTGAGCACCGGAGCCTTCTGCCCAGGCTCCTCTGTCAGGCCGACGTCGCCGCGCCCCGAACGGTCGCTGAGGTCGATCTGCCGGGCGTCCTGATTGCTCAGCCACCCGACCTCTTGACCATCCTTGTCCGCGACCTGGGAGCGGGTGGCCCACTCCTCCCGGTTCTTAGGAGGCTTCGAGTCCATGTACTGCGACAACCGGCGCGTGTTTCGGATCGCGACGTCCGCCGTGACCTTCGCAAGCTCCAAGGCCTCCAACAGGGCCTCCCAGCCGCCCTCGATGATCTCGGTCTCATCCATGATGTTCCTCCTGACGTGCCTGACTCGGTCCCTGTGTCATCGCCAGTACCACTGCCCGGTGGCGATGACACACATCACTGCTTCGCTGCGTGACCGCGTGTGTGAGATTGCCGGGAGGTCTCGACCCTGTGCCAGGAGATCCCATCGGCGCTGTATTCCCACCAGGTCTCTTGGATCCGCTGCCCCGCTGTCGCCTCCCCGGCCAGCAAGACCGCCCCGTCGGTCTCATCGCGTCCCAGGATCCGCGGGGCTGAAACTGTGACCATCGTCGTAGCCGCCACCGCCGCCGGATGCAGACCCTCGGAGGTCACCACCAGGCCCTCGTCATCGACCACTGCCATCCGCCAGGACATGTCCTGGCCATCGGCCACCGGCAACACCGGCTGGACGTCGGTGACCGTGGCCAGGTGCTTGGCCCAGTCAGCCTCATCCACCAGCAATGCCCCGGGGGCATGAGTCTGCGAGTAAGCCTCGTCTGGGATGTGTTTCTTGTTGGCCACGCATTCCTGGGCTTTGCCCTCCAGGCGGGTGCGCATCATCGAGAGGTGGAAATGCCAGGCCGTCATCGGGTTCATCGACGCTGTGGTCGCTTCCCAGGCCTGGTGCTCGGCCGCGGCGGCCGCCCACAGTTCTTCCACGATCTCGGTATGCCGGTACCAGCACCGCGGGATCTCCTTCTCCGGGATCTTGTGGGCGAACACCAGCCAGTCCACCCAGCCCCGCAGGAACACCCAGGCCGTCGGAGCATCCTCGGCTTTCACGTCCCGCCACCGGGTCGCCAGCAACGCTTCCGGGCCCTCAGTTTGGGCAGCCAGCCCTGCAACAGCCGGGTCTTCGTACGGCGGTGGCGCCGTCTCCTCATCGTCCGGGGGTGGTTCCGTGCCCCACAAGGATCCGGCATGCACGCCCAACACGTCCTCGCCGGGCTCCGGGCCGGGGCCCTCGACCATGTCACTCATGGGGTGTCTCCTCCCGTCTGGGTCCCTGCACTGTTGGTGCTCCCGCCGTGTGGTGGGAGCACCAACGCTTGGTGGAGGACAGTGATGATGTCTGTGAGTGCTTGTTCCTCGGTGATGTGCTGCTCCCTGACCCGCCGGCGGATGGACTCCATGTGCGCAGGGCACACGGCCACGACTTCTCCTGACCACTGAATTCGCACCAGGTGCGCACCTTCCCGTCCGGGTTCACAACACACCACGCATCGACCCGCTGAGATCGGGGTTCTGCTGCCCTCATGACTCACACTCATCTCCCATCGTCGTTGCTTCATCCGACCTGCGTCGCCGCAGGCTTATCACCACCACCGCCGTCGCGTGACGACGGTCCCAGCCTCTGAAATCGCGGCCGCGGACATCGAACTCACGATGGATCATCTCGTGGTCCTCGCGGCACAACGGCATCAGATCTTCGTGCGCTTCACCGGCTACCCAGGCACCCTCACCGTCCTGGGTCACGCCCTCGTAGCTGGTGTGGTGTAAGTCCAAAGACTTGAGCTCATAGTCAGCCCCACAGACCTGGCACACCGCGACCTGCCCGGCCGCGGCCACCGTCTCGAACCACACCCGGCGGCGTTCCCACCACGCCGGGGAGCTCAGATATTCCCCCCGGTACCTTGCCGCCCGAGCTCCGGTCTTTCTCCGTAATGACATGACGACTCACGCCGCCGTCAGCTGTGGCTCGGGCAGATGATCAGGCCCATCGACCAAGGCTTGCGCCAGTCGTTCGTCAAAGCGTGCGATAGCGGCTTTGATTTCGGGGGCCTCCGGGCGGTCCACCCATTTCGCCATGGTCACCACAATCGGCCGTGACGTCCTAGTCAGCACCAACCCCGTGCCCACCGGGAGCCGGCGCAGCTCCGCGACCGTGATCACGTCTTTCTCCCGCTGGGTTTGGCTGCGGCTGGTCCCGGAATCCGCCCACGTCGTGTTCGTCTCCTTGAGCACTCGTTGACCTATCAAGGTCACCAGCGCCTGCAGCTCGTCAGAGTTACCGGAACCTCCCAGTTGGAACTTGACCGTGGCAGCGTCCAGGATCTGCTGGGCCAGGTGATCACCCCAGGCAGCGCGCGCCATTGCCGGGGACTGCAGTACGACCAGGGTGAAGATCCCCACACCACCGCCATCAGCCATGACCACCGGTAGTTCTTTCCATGGCGCCAAGTTCGCGATCTCGTCCAGGATCAACGACAGCCCCGGGGACAACCGGTTCCCCGGGGATCGGATGGCAAGCTCACGGGCCACCGCGGTGATCTCATCCATCAACGCCATCAGCATCGGAGCGGCCGCCCCGCCACCGGTTTTCGTGCCCACCAAAAACAAGGTGCCCCTCTGCTCAATGAAGGTCTTGGGGTCCAGGCCCTCCCCGGGTGCCGGGTTCAACACGGCAGCCACTTCGGGCAGCATCAACGGTGACAGGGCTTCTGAGACGCCCATCCATTTCGAGGGCAGCATCCTGGGGTCACTGTTGAGCTCATCATCCAACGCCTCAGCCCATCCCGGGGCTGAATCCGGGTGGGAGCGCAGCACCTTCACCGCTGCAGCAGCCAGCCCCGGGGTGGATCCCCACCGACCCAACGTCGGGGTGTCCACCTGGGCCAAGGCCGCAGCGTGCAGCAGCCCCGTGAGGATCCGGGTGGCCACACCGGCCCATTCCTGGTTCGAGGTGGATTCCCCCATCGCCGAGGCCCCGACAATGGTTTGTGCCCGCCGGGAGGCCACCATCACCGACTCGCAGCCCTGATGGGGCGCCCATTTCAACGTCGTCGGCAGTTTCGTCAGCCCCTGCGGATCGAACAATGCCACCGGCCCGATCTTGGCCCGCGCTTCCCACACGGCCCGCACGTTATCCCCACGGGTCGAGGTCGTGACCACAGCACCGGGGGCATCCAACAAAGCGTTGATCACGATGTAGAAGCCTTTGCCGGAACGCGGTGGTCCGATCAGCACCACGGAATCCTCAGAAGACACCCACATCGGGTACCCGCACGAGAGCCCGAAACACATCCCAATGTCAGCCGGGCGCGGGTTCTTCAAGGTGGGTCGGATAGCACTGGCCTTGGCCATCAACGCCTTCTCCCCGGCCTTGATCTTCACCTCGCGGCCCTTGGCCACACCATCACGCCGGGCAAGATCCCGCAGCAAATAGGCATCGGATTCTTTCCAGTTGCGCCACAGCACCACGCCCCACGCAACCAGGCCCGCGACCACTACCAACCCGACGACCAGTGGTGCGATCACCGCCCACGTGGCAGGCGCGCACTGTCCATCGGCCGTCACGAACGCCGTCGCACCGTCTTTCACGAAACCGACTGCCAGTTCCACCGGGTGAGTCCGGGCCGAGGGCGCACCACACATCACACTGGTGATTCCCCGCCCCACCCAACTGAGCATCATTGCCGCAGCGCCCACCGTCACCAGCACGCCGACGAGTGCGTACAACAGGACGTCGTTGCCCCTGGATTGCATCGCCCATAACCCCCTTGTTTAGGCGGCAACGCGGGTGCGTTGCTTCATCGCCGAATCGGTGTCAAACAAACTGGCCTGCAGCTCCGATCGGTGAGTGCGCACCACACGGCCCTCCAGCTCGGCCACCTTCCACAACGCTTGGCCCTTGGGCAGCCGGCCCATGACTTCACGTTCAGGCCCGGTCAACCGCAGTAATTCTGCGGTTGCCTCCAGCTGATCGGATTTTTGGCGGTGGATCACCCGGATGTCAGCGTCGGCCAGCAGCGACATGGCCAACGCCCGGGCCTTGGAACCCTCATCACCGGCCTGATGCAGGTCCGAGAGCTTGTGCAGGATCAGGATGCAGAAGATCCCGAACGCTCGCGCCAGCTTCCACTGCGTCACCATGCGCTTCAGTGAGGCGATGTCACCCAGGTTTTCCCAGCCCTCCTCGTAGACCACCACCCGCTGCACATCGCCGTTGGTGATCACCGACTCCGCCCAGGACTGGATGCACTGGGATGCGATCAGCCTCGCCTCCGGGGGCAGAGCCATCAACGGTTTCGTGTTGAACACGGAGATCGGCACATCGTCACGGAACTCCACCGTGGAGGGCCCATCGAACAGGCCCGCCAAGTCGCCTTTCACCATGTCTTTAAGCTGATTGGCGACCTCACGGCTGGCAGACCCGGATTCCTCCAGCGTTTCGGCCGAAGGATGGCGCAGCGCGTGGATCACATCGGGGATCGTGATCGAGGCCGCTGCAGCGACCTGCGGTGTCGTGTCCGGGGTCATGGACGCCACGTCCTCGCCCTTGGCCGACACCGCCGCATCGATCCCATCAATCAAGGCAGCACGCTCATCACCGGTCAACCGGCGCCCGGCCAGGATCTCGGTGATCGTGCGCAGGATCGACTGCCGGCGGGACCGCACAGCCTTCACCCAGTGCTCATCACTCATCGGTGCGATCACCAGGTCCTCGCCCCAGTCCTCGCCAGCAGATTCCAGCAGGCTCTCCCCCGTGTCAGGGTCAACCACCGCTCCCGTGCGTGGACGGCGACCCGGATCCAGGGGGTTGATCACATGGGATCCGCCCACCGTCATCACCGGGTTCACATCCGCAGGACACAGCGCCCGAGCCACAGGGCCCCACTCGTCCTTGATATCGGACATGATCATCGCCCGGCGCCCAGCCATCACCAGGTTCATCACCCACGTCTTGACCGTCGTGGATTTGCCAGTGCCGATCGTGCCGATCAGAACGCAAGCCATGCCCGTGATCAGGCCTTGCTCGTAGCACTCCCACGGGTCCATGGTCCACATCGACCCCGAGGCCTTCTTGCCCCGTCCATCGGCCAGAAAACCGACGAAGCACTGCCTCGTCCCCAGCCCCGAGGACGATACCCACGGGTAGGCCGAGGCGAACGTCCACGAGGAGGTGCGGTTCCAGCCCGGGCGGCGCAGCAGCATCCGCCCACGCATGTTCCGCGCCACCCGCCGGCCACCGCGGGGAAACGTCAGCCCGGGCAGTCCGTCCAAGGCCTTCGAAACGGCCTGGCCTGCCCATTGCTTGGCCAGGTGCTTACCGGCCCGCTGCCCGGCCCTGCGGAGTTCACGTCGTTCCCGCCGGGTCACCGACCCGGGTTCAATACTCACTGAGTGGAACGTGCCTTCTGTCTCTGACATCCGTGGCATCAGGTCACCGCCGATCCTGCAGGCCACGCCCGAAGGGCAGCGCCGCGGCCAGAAATGCCGGCCATTGCTGGCCGTAGAACGTGCGAACCTCACAGCCGGCTCGTCGTGCCCCGGAGATCATCTGCTTGGTGTTCAATTCCAGTTCGTCCTCGGACTCGGCCGAGACCACGACCATCGTCAGGAACTTGACATCCCCGTAGCCCGCCAAAGCGTGATCGCCGTGGTCCACGATCTCGTTGCTCATGGCCTGCTCTTCCAGGCCCTTCACCCGCCCAGCCCAGGCGCGCATCTGGTCAGCAGAGAGGTCATCGCGGTTCTCGGCCTCCGCACGCGCGAGACCGGCGGCAATGCCCTCCGAATGAAAGGTTTGGGTGACCACGTGCGGAAAGTCCCCGGCCTCATTGAGCCGTCGCATAAACCCGGCCTTCACAGTCCGCGTCGGCAGATCCACGCGCATCACCCGGTGCCAGGTTCCCTCACACCGGATCTTGTCCCACGACGCCTTCGCCGCCATCGGCCCCGCTGTGGCTGCGGAGACCTTGACCATGCCCGTGGCCAAATCGTTGGCCTCGAACGGGGAGAATGCCGTTCGAATCACCAAAGCCAACGCATCCGTGGTCAACCAGGACGTCACCGTCACCGACGCCTCCGAGAGCAATCGTTCGAACTCCGTCATCTCGGCCTCCATGAGCTCCATCAACCCGGCCACACCACCGCCGTGTTCCTTCACGTCTTCTTTCACCAGGCCCTGATGCACCGTGATGGAGACCAGGCCCTCGTTGTGGGTTTGAGCCCGGTCACCGGAAAGGGTCTGCAGGATGTCTTCATGCAGCATCGGTGACAAAGCGGCCCCGGAAGCGATCTCTGATTCCTCGACCTGCCGAATGTAGGCCTCACGTACTTGAGCGGCTGAGAGCACCGTCATCACGTCACTGGCCTGCACCGCCACGACCCCGGTGTGATCCGCCAGGGCGTTGATTGCTGCAGCCCAGGAATCCAACACATCAGCCTGGTCTTCTGGTTCAGCCATCGTGAACCCGGTGCCGTGGACCCGGGCGATCACGGTGGCGTTGCGGTGCACCGGGTCCCACACCATGCACTGCCCGGACGCCATGGTGAACAGCCGGATCTCGCCTGCCTCACCGCTCAGCCGCAACCGAGCCGGTGGTTCCACACCAGCGGCCACAGCTGCTTCCTCAGCCTCACGGTCAGCCGCGATCTCCTCCGCCGTCGCAGGCCGGGCCACGCCCTCGCTCTGACCGCGGGCGCTGCGCCACAGACCAATCAGGAAAATCCAGACCTTGGCGTAGCCAGGCATGTTGTCGATCGGGACCGCCACAGCGATCATCACGATCCAGCTGAGTACCCACAACCCCAGATGACCCCGGACCACAGCCAAGACGCCCAGCATTGCGAACACTGCAACCAGCACGGTCTGGGACCAGGGCATCCACAACACAGCCCCCTTCTTCGCCTTCCGCGGGAACGGGGCCCCCACCACCGCGTCTTTCGTTGACGACGTCGTACTCATGAGTTCTTCCCCTTTCAGCGGCGAATCAAACGGGTCATCGCACCGGCACCGCGCCCGGAGTTCCGCATCAAAGATCCGGAACTCCGAGACATCGCGGCCTCCAGGCCCCCGCTGGCTTGCACGGCACTGAATGAGAACAGCGCCATCATGGCCACGGGCATGATCGCTGCGATGATCACCGCAGCCAGCGCCGCCAACAGCTGCGCCGTCGTGGCCGAGTACCTAAACACGCTGATCGCCATCACCAATGCGGCTGCAGACAGCGGTTTGGCAATCAGTAACCCGAAAACCATCGACAGCCACCGGAAGAACCACGCCTTGGTTGCATCCGAAGACAACGCGAACACAGCCACAGCTGCCATCGCGGTCAGCATCACCAGCGCGGTGGTGCGAAGCGCCATCATGAATCCCAGGAACAGCGACGCCAGCCAAATCACAAACGAAAGCACCATCGGAATCAACAACTCGAACCCACTGGAGTTCTCGGCAACCCCGCGCCACACGTTGTACTCGCTGTTCATTTGCTGGAACTCACCGGAATCGTTCAACTCGAATCCGAAGAGTTTCATGAAACCCGCCATATTTTGTGATTCACCACTGGCCGAGAGAATGAACTGCGTGCCTTGATCAAAAGCCGAGGCAAACAACATGACCACCGTCACCAAACCCAGCAGCAACGGCAACGCCAGTAACGCCATACCTCCGGCGCGCAGAATCATTGCCGTGTTCCCGGTGAACAACCCGGCGGTGGCCTGATAGCCCACCAGCAGGATCAACAACGGCGCCATGACCACGGTCAGGATCCGCAGCATCCCCGGGTCATCACCGGCACCCACCACACCAGCCCACCAGGCCGGGGAGAGATCTGATGCCGCGAACGCGTCCGACATAAACGTCCAAGAGTCTTCTGCCGCGCGAGCAATCGCGGCGTTGAACCCCGAATCGCTGGCGTCCGAGAGCCAATCCGTCAACGGATTCGCCGGCGCCATCACCATCATCGACATCACAACATCACCCCCAGCACCCAGTCACGGGCCCTCAGAGACCCACACTGTTGGTGAGCGGCTCAAACAGGTTCCATGAGGTGGCCATGTAAACGATCGTGGATGCGGCACCTGCGAACACGGCACCACCAACACCAATTCCGATGCCGATCAGACCAGCGGTCTTCGCCCCTGGGGTCTTTGACCAGGCCCCAATGGCCCACACCAGCGCGCCGACCGCGATCACAGCCACCATGATGACCAGGACCGCAGAAACCACCCAGGAGGCAATTTTCTGTGCCGGGGATGCCAAGGGGCCGTCCATCGACGGTGACACACCGGGATCGAATCCCTGTGCACCGATGTGGACCAGGGAGGCAACGTGGCTCAGGTGCGGGACCACGTCCACCGTCGCTGCGAAAGAAGTGATGTCAAACATTGCGGTGTCCTTTCAGAACAAGAAGAAAAACAGGGGGAAGTGTCACGGCGCTGCAATCAACGCAGCCGAGACACGGGAGGGAACTCTCCCTGTGGGTTACTGGGGGTCGCCCGTGGAGCACGTACCGGCTGGGGCGATCCATTCGTCCACGTTTTTGCCGTTGTACTGGTTGGAGTTCATGTTGGAGACACCGCTGAGCAGCTTCACGTGCACCAATCGGCACGAATCCACCGTGTTCTCAGCGCACGACTGAGCCGGGTCCGGGTAGTAATTGATCGTGATATTCATCGTCGAGCTGAGGTTGTAATCAGCGTTGACGATGTCGCGGGCATCGTTCATGTCCGTGACCTTCTTCTCGAAGGTCTGGCTGCACGTGGTCGAGGTCTTCGCCGCCACCTGCTCGGCCGCCGCCTTCGGCAGCGAATACACACTCCCACCGGCCATAAACAGGGTCCCG
>NZ_JROX01000104.1:0-797 GCF_000800955.1 Kocuria sp. ZOR0020 | reverse complement strand
ACGGGTGGAATCGAACGAACTCGCAACGTTCGGCAGTATGGGGCGTACCTTATGCGGAGGCCAGCTCCTGAACGTAGGTCCGTTCCTGCTCGATGTGAACTTCAACCACCCCCGCACGCGCCAGTCGCTGCAAAGTCTCGATCGATGGTGTGACGTCCCCTCGTTCCAACCGAGCTACGTGGGGCTGCTTCCAACCGAAATTGTTTCCGAACGCCGTCTGCGTGAGGTTGTGCTCGCTGCGGTAGCGGACCACCGCTCGACTGACCGCGTCTGCCAGTTCAAGTCGATCGGCCTCAGCAGCGTACTCAGGGTCGGCTTCCCGGCGCCCGTCAGCGATCTGATCGTGACTCTTCAACTCGGAGAGCTTCATGGTCATCACCTTCATTCTTCGATCTGGTTCAGGCGTTCTTCTGCGGCGCGGCAAGCTCGGTCAAATCCCTTGGAGTCGTGCTGGGCTTCCGGCCCGTAGGCCCCGATGACGAACACGTCCCCAATCCGCCGATACAAGGCTCGAGTAAGGCTTCGGCCACCGCGGGGCCGGAGTTCGCGCAGCTTTGTGGCGCCCTTCACTGCGCTGGAGTGCGGAAAGGGAAGCCCCGGTCCAGACTGTTTGAGTTTCGCAATGGCGTTGTCCACAGCCACGGCCTCGCGAGCGTCGAGTTTGGCGTACTCACGTTCGGCGTCAGGGTGGTCGGCAACGGTCCACATGCCAGCAAACATACCATTGGTGTTATAGCGGGCAGCGCCCCATCCCTGAATCAGAACTGCCGAACGTTGCGAGTTCGTTCGATTCCAAC